>NZ_QTUM01000019.1:0-38091 GCF_003435615.1 Catenibacterium sp. AM22-6LB | reverse complement strand
AAAATTACTGATTATTTTTTTGAATTTTTACTTGATTTCTATTATCCAATTTTTTTATTTGGTCTGTACTAAAAGTGACGGTTTCTTTTGTATGAGTAGGTGCTGTATTGACAAGATTCACACCTAATGACCATTCTTCTAGTTCTTCCTCTAGAGTATCTGCATCCTTTGCTTTTACTTTAATAGCCATACACTTCACCTCTTTCGAATTAATTATATACATAATGTACTCTTTTTAAAAGCGAATAATAATGTTAAAATATGGGAAAGGAGTGAAATCATTATGATAATAGACTTAAACCAGATTCTATCTATTTTTAATATAGATTATGAAATAGTAAAAGAAAACAATAAACTAGGTGGAGCTTCTTTACCTAAACAGTTTAATCAAGGAGGAGAAATAAGAGCTCAATTCCTCTCACGTAAGTTCTCATTAATATATGACCCGGATAAAATCAAACCTGAATGGGATCAAGTAGGACATAAGAAGTATGCCATGTTGTTTATGGAAGATAATCTAGGTGTCATTTATCAGAAAACAGGATTCACATCTCAATCAGGTTACTTTGTATTAAAGTATGACAATGTAAAATACAAGATGTATAAAGTAGGATTAGAAACAGGCTATGTTTATCCTATCTATGATGGATCTACATTAGTAGCCTGTATTGTGGCTGATAAATCCATCTTCAATGAATTAAATCTCTATCATATTTATGCATCAAGTAAATCATATGCTTATATCGCAACTGTATTTGGCTTATATCTAGATGCCTGCATCCAGTTAAAGCATGGTCCTCTTATTACTTCACCAAGCTTTATTTCTGGAAAGAGCCTAAGAAAGAAATATGATCCTGCTTTTATTGAAAAAATAAAGGATATGGAAAACAAAGCGTAACAAAAATATTGTTGTTATAGAAAAAGTATGCTAATATGACTTTGGGAGTCGTATTACGATTAGAATAGCTCTTGGAAAGGTCTGAAATAGGGAGTCAGATCTTTTTTTATATATGTTCATACTTAGTTCATATACTAAGACTATAGTAATACCTGTAAAGAGGGCCACTCCCTAATAATAAAAGCGTCCTGTTTACGATTCATAAATAAAACTCCCTTCTAATTGTATTAAAATGTTTTTTAGAACCACTGGCTCTCCTCCAGTGGTTTTTACTTGTTTTAAAATAGTAGAAGACTATAATATACTTAGATGCCGACTTAGCTCAGTAGGTAGAGCAACATACTCGTAACATGTAGGTCACAGGTTCGATTCCTGCAGTCGGCACCATTTGTTTTGTACAAGTCATATATTTTGTCTATCTATTCGTTACAGCCCTTTCTCTTGCATAAAAGAAGAATATCACATATAATAAAAACGCAATAATATTCGTCTAGTCGCGGAAATATATTGCGTTTAGACCAGGTGGCAGTGCACTTGGTTTTTTATTTGTCTCAATTGACAACGCTTACACTATAGAGTAAACTATATATAGAAAGAAGTGATCCTGGCGGTATGATCTTATTATATATTGTATATATATGATAAGTATGATAACCAGGATCATTTTTATTTGGGAGGATTTGTTATGAAGATTATGGTACGTGCTGATGATTTAGGTTACAGCAAAGGTGTGAATTATGGTATTTATGATACCGTTAAAAATGGTGTGATTAAGAATATTGGCTTTATGGTGAATATGCCTGATTCTGTAGAAGGATATGAACTTGTAAAGGATTTAGATATCTGTTTAGGACAGCATACTAATGTATGTGTTGGTACTCCTATCAGTGATCCAAAACTCATTCCTAGTCTTGTAGATAAAAACGGACAATTTAAATCAAGTAGAACATATAGACAAAGTAAAGAAGACTTTGTAGTACTAGAGGAAGCCATTATAGAAATAGAAGCACAGTATGAAAGATTTAAAGAGATAACACATCTTGAGCCTTCTTATTTTGAAGCACATGCAGTGGCAAGTGAGAATCTATTAAAAGGAATAGAAATAGTAGCAAATAGACATCATTTGAAATTCAATGATATTTCTTTTGATGGAACACCCGTTGATCTTGCGGGAGAAAAACTCTATATGCATATGGAAAGTATGAAGGAAGGGTATGATCCTTTTAAATCATTTAAAGAAATGGTAGAAAATGCGCATGATGATGGATGTGATTTATTAGTTTGTCATCCAGGTTATCTAGATGCACAAATACTACGTACTTCTTCTCTCACTCTTGATCGTACAAAAGAAGCAGAGATGTTATGTTCAGAAGAACTCAAAGATTATCTAAAAGAACATGATATACACTTATATACATACGATGAAATAGGACGATAAAAGCTGCCATGATCGGCAGCTTTCTTTTTATTTACACATAATTTTAATAATTTCCTGGTCAGTAGAAGCCATACCTTGACTTCCTAATACACCGATGTTATGGATTGTATTTTCTATACCCTTAGAAATAATACCATCTCCACCATAGAACTGCTGACCATTCATATACATATCATAACCTAGAATACCAGCTTCTACACTCACTGCAATCTTTGCAGCACAACTTGCTTTAGCACCATCACAGATAATACCAGAAGTAATAGCTAAGGCATTCACAATTGTATGATTCATTACTTCTTCACTTGCACCCTTTAAATAAGCTAGTCCGGCACCACATGCAGCACCCGCACTCACTGCACCACAGAAAGCAGATAAACGACCAATCTCGGTCTTTAAATGAATGGCTGTTAAGTTAGAAATCACAAGAGCACGGTATAATGCTTCTTTATCTAAATGATCTCTTTCTGCATAAATAATAAGCGGTACAGATACAGTTAATCCCTGGTTACCACTACCAGAATTAATAACGACAGGTAGTTCACAACCATTCATTCTTGCATCACTACCAGCTGCTGCATAGGCCTTTAATAGACTTGGTAAATCTTTTCTAATCGCAATCACCTTACCAATATTAGCTCCATAATCACCATGCATTCCTTCTTGTGCAATGGCAGTATTACATTCAATCATCTGATCTAATAACTCTTTTACATCATCAATCTCTACTTCCTTCGCAAAAGTATAAATATCATGCATAGTAAGAGTTAAGTAATCTTCATCAATAGTCTGCTTTAATGCTTCTCCACATACAATAGTTTTATTATCTTTTGTCATTTCTACAATATGTGTATGTGTTCCTGCGATATGTACCATTGCTTCATGTTCATCATTAGATACAGTTAAACGAATATCTAAAGAATAAGGGGATTCTAAAGGCTTAACCTTAATAGAAGCACTCTTCATGAGTTCAGTCATCGCAATAATATCTTCTTCCTTCACATGACTGATAACCTCTAATTCCGCTTCTGCATCTCCACCTGTAATCCCAATACAGGCAGCTGTTTCAATACCTTTGTTTCCATGAGTATGAGGCACAATAACACTCTTGACATTCTTGATGATATTGCCACTGACTTCAATCAATATCTTATTTGGCATATCTCCTAATGTCTTTCTTGCAAGACTTCCTGCATATGCAATTGCGATAGGTTCTGTACATCCCATGGCAGTTACGAGTTCCTTATTTAAGATTCTTACATAAGTCTCATATAGTTCTTTATCCATTTTTTTCTCCTTTTAAAAAGGCAATGCATACATTGCCTTATTGATCAATTTCTTTTCTATAAATGTCAAAACTGCTTACTATCATCGCAAATAAGAATCCAGTTGATACAAAGAAGATTGTGTAATCTAATAATCCATGAATATAGATCATCACAATATAGCCTACAATTAAAGCAACTAGAGTAGGGTTGCACTTTTTTCTTGATAAGCGATATAAACGTTTAATATTTTCAATGAAGAACGGTGCAATCACTAATAACCCAATAATCCCAAAACATAAAACAGGATCAATAAAGATATTATGTGAATGCTGTGTAGGATGCCCATTATATTGTGCATAAATATGCCAATATGTCATAGGTCCTTCACCAAATAAGAAATGTGTCTTAATGTTCTGAATAGCAACTTCCCAGATATGTTTTCTTACACCTAAGTATTTCACAATATTGCTCATACGTGGAATATATTGAGGTTTTGCGATAAAGAAACCAACACCTGCTGCACCTACAGCACAAATACTACCAAAACTCTTATAATTACGATTAAACAACAACATAATCGCAAGACCACCAGCAAGAGCAGGCCATGCAGTACGACACCCTGTTAAATAAAGACAGAATAAGTTAAGTAATGTGATTAAACCAATAATCACAATCTCTTTAATATGATCCATGAATCCATGATTATGTGTATACTTCAAGAACTTATAGAAGAGAATAGCCACAAAGAACTCAATCATCATTGCATAGTAGTTCGCATTAAAGAACATCGCATTCGTACGATACTGTGGCGCATTAAATACAACCAGATACCATCCCTCAAGATCAAACTGTCTTAAGATGAATACATATTCAATAATAGCCCATACACTCGCAAATACACTTAAACCAATCACTAGGTTCAACATTGTATCAAATAGTTCTTCACTTGCATGACGTCTATACACAAGTGTCATACTATATAACATTAAATATCCTAATGATACACCAGCTCCTGGCCAGTTCTGATAGAAGATACTAGTTAAGAAAATAAGTGCTGAAAAGAAAATAATATATTTACTGCGTTTTGTTTCTTCATAACCTTTCTTTACTTCACCCTGTTTGATCCATTTAAAGAATATAATTGCATGAATCACTACAGTAATATAGAAAGGAAGGAATATTGCGGCAATCGCAATCAGAAAATCACATTGTACAGAATCAAAACGTGACTTTAAGTTTTTAATAATATCCATGAGAACCCCCTTTAATTACATTCTATATTATACACGAAAAATCAAAAAAAATATTGTTTACTCACGAAATATTGGTAGAATACTCTATGGAGGTAGAATATATGAATATGAACACTTCATTCTTCTCTTTTAAGTCAGGATCTCCATTCATGATTATCCTATCTATTATTTTAGGAACACTACTCATGGCTTATGGAATCTATGAAATCTTCTTTAAGAAAGATAAAAGAGAAATTAAAGGAATTTACCATGGTTATAAGAAAGTCAATAACTTATATTGTCGTCCTATCTTCCAGTATTCTTATGGTACAAAGAAGTATAACCAGGCATCTATCCAGGAATTTAAAGTAGAAAAGATTGAAAAAGATTATGTAAAAGGACAGGAATATCCTATTTATTTAGGGGAACAGGCGAATACATTCTATTTAAAGAAGAAAAGCACTTGGTCTAACTATTTATTAATCGTTGCAGGTATCTTATTCTATGTAAGTGCTATTCTAGGTTATCTAGGATTCTAAAAAGAAGTAGTTTTTAATAACTACTTCTTTTTCTATGCAAGAAATAAAAAGTCCCACCGGGTTGCCCATGAAAATCAGTGGCGTGGTGGGTTCTGTCAAAACAATTATACGTTTTTTGATAGTTCTATCAAGATATATTACTTCTTTTTCTTTTCTAGTCTTTTTTCTACAGCACGATAAAGTGGTTCTAATAGCTTCTTATTCTTTTTCTTACATACAAGATAGAAACTATTAGTCGCTTCTTTATCTATGATTGGAATAATCTTACGATTATCTGGCTTGCCATCTTTTTCTATAGATAGATCAGAAATAAATGTTGGAAGAGTAGAATTCTGTGTCAGATCCATAAATACTTCTCTATTATCCTGAAGAATAAAATGAGTATGAGGCTGTGTTTCTAAATGCATAGGATACCATACACCAATTCTAGAATACAAAAGCATTGTCTGACCATCTAGATTCTTAAAGAATAATGCTTTACTATCTGCAAGAGGATGATCAGGTGTTAATGAAAAATATAATGTTTCTGTATCATATAACTCATAATATAATTCTTTACTATCAGGAATCTTATTTAATACAACAGCTGTATATAAATCATTCTCCAAACCAGATAATAAGATATCTGGCATTTTTATTTCTGAAGAAATAGCCATATCTTCATATATCTTACCAGCATAAGGTACTAAATCCCATAAAGGCGCAGGTGCGCATGATCCAATACTAATTGTATGAGTCATACGATCATATTCACGTACACGAGCAATCATATCATTTGCAGAAAATAATACTTTCTGTGCATAATCAACAGCCACTTTACCAGTCGCATTTAAAGTAATACGATTCTTTTCACGGTCAAAAATAGGAACTTGCAGTTCTTCTTCAAGCTTCTGCATGGCACGAGAAAGAGCTGGCTGAGAGATATGTAATGCATCAGCTGCTTTAGATAATGTACCATACTTAGAAACAGCCAATAATTGTTCAACTTGTCCAATTTCAATCATTTGATAATCCTCCTCACTATGCACTCACATTATAGCATAATACAAAACTGGCATTGTACTTTTCTACTTATTATTAATAAAATACACATAGAGGTGAAGACTATGAAATATACATTTATGGAAAACTTTAAAGACAAAGATCCAGAATTCTATGATTTTTATTCACATTTTATAGGAGAAGAAGTAATCAATGATACCACTTTGGATGATAAGAGTAGATATTTATCTATTACTGCAGTACTTCTAGGAACGAAATCTCATGATTTATTTAAGGATATGTTAGATGATTTATTGAAGTATTTGACTGCTGATGAAATCCAAGAAGTCCTTTATCAAGCCGTGGCCTATCTTGGTATTGGTATGGTTTATCCATTCTTAAATATTATGAATAGACATGTGAATAAACCATTAAAGAGTGCGTCTACCACAAATAGAGACAATCGTATAGAACTTGGTAATCAAAAACAATGTGAACTCTTTGGTGAACATATGAGAGGATTCCAAACAAGTGGTCCTGAAGAAGAACGTCATATCAAGAGATGGCTCGCAGGTAACTGCTTTGGTGATAACTATACAAGAATGGGACTCAATGGTGCACAAAGAGAAATGATTACTTTCTGTTTTCTATCAGCACTCGGCACTGAACCTCAATTAAAGGCTCATATTGGTGGAAACTTCCATGTTGGTAATGATGCACATTATCTCATTAATGTGATTTCTAACTGTATGCCTTATATTGGTTATCCACGTACTTTAAATGCTATCAGATGTATACATGAAATGGAGAAATAATCATGAATTATACTTTAGAAGATATCAAGAAACAGAGTCCTTATCCTATTGGTGAATTGAATACAGCATATGCCAAGTATTTTGTAGGTAATAGTTATCTCTATTCTATTAATAATCAAGAAGTAAATATTTCTAATGTTACTTTTGAACCAGGATGCAGAAACAACTGGCATATCCATCATGGTGCAGGACAGATCTTATTATGTACTGCAGGAAGAGGGTATTATCAGGAGTGGGGAAAACCTGCTCAGGAACTCAATGTAGGTGATACAGTTTATATTGCGCCAGAAATCAAACATTGGCATGGTGCAGCACCAGAAAGCTATTTTGTGCATATTGCAGAAAGTGTACCAAATGAAAATGCTTCAAACGAGTGGCTTGAAGCAGTGGATGAAGAAGAATATCTAAAATTGAAATAAAACAAAACGATCAGGAAGGGAAGCCTGATCGTTGTTTATTTCAAGAGTTATTTTGAAGGGAGTTTGGGAAATTTTAGGGATCACTCTTGGTAAAAAAGAAGCTTTGATTATTATAGGGAGTTGCTTTCTCTTTACAGGTACTATTATGCTTTTTATCTATGAACACATTGTGAACTCATTATTTTTTTCTAGGAAATATGTTATAATGAGGTCCGAGGATGATTTTTTATGAGAAAATCAATCATTACATTCTTATGTTTGATGTTAATCACATTATCAGGATGTACTTATAATACCAAATCATCAGAAAGTGATGCCCCCTCTTGACTATTACAGGTGGTCTCAGTGATACATTAATTGTTTATTATTCATTTAATGGTGAAGAACGTGAACTTGCGAGACGGTTGTTCTTTTGTCCCAACTGAAACAAAAGTTGGATGATTACATTAATGTCACGATTGAACTTGATAATGTGGATATAACATCTGCAGAGACTAAGGCTACATATGATGAGATAAAGAAGTATGTGGCTGAACATAATGCCGGCATGAAGGTTTCCAATCTGTATATCTTACAGGTAAAGAGAAAATGCGGAATTGAGGTTGGAAAGAATTATAATTTACCTAAAAATGAAGATAGCAGGCAACCGCAGTGTCCAGAAGATAAAGAGAGTGCAATTGTGGAGGCATTGAAGCATTTTAAGATGAATAGTTAATAAAGAGAGGTGCATATGCTATGCCAGGTATACTCGTGGTCGAAGATGATGAAAATTTAAATTGTGGAATTACATTTTCACTGAAAAAATCCGGGTATGAGGTTTTTTCAGCAGAATCAGTGAAAAAAGCGAAAAGAATTGCAAGTGATAATAATGTGGATGTTACCATTTGTGATGTGAATCTTCCGGATGGGAATGGACTGGAATTTGTAAGGTGGATGAGACGCAATTATAATACATACATTATTTGTCTTACAGCACTAGATCAGGAGATGGATCAGGTCATGGGATATGAAGCAGGGGCAGATGATTATATGACAAAGCCGTTTAGTCTTTCGGTACTTCTTTTGAAAATAGAAGCACATTTCCGTCGCAGACAGGAGAAAACGGAAGTTGGAAAGATGATTTCGGGAGATATCGTATTTTTCGCAGGCGAAATGAAAGTCCTGATAAAGAGTCGTGAAATCAGTCTGACAAAAACGGAGTTGAAAATGCTGACTTTTTTTCTTCAGAATCCGAAACAGATTCTTTCAAAAACACAAATATTGGAAAATGTGTTTGATCTGGAAGGGAATTTTGTGGATGAAAATACAATCGCTGTCAATATCAGAAGACTTCGTGAGAAAATCGAAGACAATCCGGCTGCACCGGTCTATATAAAGAATATTAGAGGTCTTGGGTATATATGGAATCAGGAGGTAAGGCAGTGACAAAGAGATATCGCAAGAAGATGACAGTAGTGCTCTCCTTGGTATTACCTGTCATATTATTGTTTGCAATATTAAATTGCTTTACCACGTATGTGTTTTATGAAGACTATAAATATAAAATGAATCTTATGACAGAGATTGCTGCAAAGGAAGAATTTTCCGGGCTTGATGCTGTTTCTGAATTGCTTAAGAATAAGGATATTGAAACTAACGAACAGGGAAGGCAATTATTGGAGCAATATGGATACAGGGGGAATAAAGGGAATGCATTTTATTCGCAATTTCGGCATCAAGTTATGGTGACCGGTGCTGTAAGCACTGTGATATGTGTGTTTCTTTTGACTTTTTTACTTTATTGGAAGAAAAAAGAAGATGCGTGTCATCAGAAAATTTTAGACCAGTTGGAAGAAATTCTGATCAGATTCCGTGAAAATAAATTTGATGATTTACTGAAAACGGAAAATCATGCAGAACTGGAAAAATTGAATGACCAGCTTGAAGCAATCGGACATCATATTCAGTTGATAAAGGAAGAAGCGAGGGCAGAAAAGGAGAACACGAAAGAAATGGTTTCTGATATTTCTCACCAGTTAAAGACACCGGTTGCAGCTTTGGATACATGTTTTAGTGTGCTGATGCAGAATGACTTAAGTGCCACAGAACAGGAGGAGTTTCGTATCCGTTGTCGGAGTGCTCTGGATGGACTGGAGACATTATTGCAGTCGCTTCTTGAAATATCCAAGATGGAAACTGGATTGATTCAGATTAATAAGAAAAAACTTCCACTTATGGATACTGTCATATCTGCTGTGAATCGCACTTATCCTAAAGCAGATGAGAAAGAAATTGAATTCATTTTTGACTATGCAAAAGAGCTGGAAACATGCATGGTTATGCAGGATAAAAGATGGCTTGGTGAAGCTGTGATCAACGTTCTGGATAATGCAATCAAGTACAGCCCGGATGGTTCAAAAATATTTATCCGGTTACAAAAAAGAAACGATCTTGTAAGAATGGAAATTGAGGATCAGGGAATTGGTATTCCGCAGAATGAGTATCACAAAATTTTTCAACGATTTTACAGAGGAAGTTCCAAGGAGGTCATGGAAAAGAGTGGTACAGGAATCGGACTTTTTCTATCGAGAGAAATTATCGAAAAACACAGAGGTACAATCATGGTAACCTCCGGCAAAAAGAAAAAAGGAAGCACGTTTGTGATTCAATTACCATATGTTGATTAAATTTTAAGTGAGCAGGAATCTTACAATTTTGTAAGACTTCTGCTCGTTTTTTGAAAGTGAAATGAAAGATTATCTTGATACAATTTGGATGTAGGTTGAAAAGGTACACTTTACAGAATTAAAAAGGAGGCAACACATGAGTGTGATATTAGAAACCAAGCAGCTTTGTAAGTTTTATGGCGCGGGTGAGAATCAGGTCAAAGCGGTCAATCAGGTGGACATTCAGATTGAGCAAGGAGAATTTGTCGCAATTGTCGGAAAGTCAGGTTCCGGTAAAAGTACATTACTTCATATGCTTGGAGGGCTTGACACCCCTACAAAAGGCAGTGTTACTTTAGCCGGGAAAGATTTATACAGGATGAAGGAAGATGCCCTTGCTGTTTTCCGCAGAAGAAAAATCGGATTTATTTTTCAGGCATTTAATCTGGTTTCATCTGTTAATGTCTGGGAAAATATTGTACTGCCACTGGGGCTGGATGGAAGAAAAGTGGATGAAGCGTATGTAAATGACATTATTGCAACTCTGGGGATTGAAAACCGGATTTATAATCTGCCAAATCAGTTATCCGGAGGACAGCAGCAGAGAGTAGCAATTGCAAGAGCACTGGTGAATCGTCCGGAAATTATATTTGCAGATGAGCCGACAGGAAATCTTGATTCTAAGACCAGTGATGAGGTAATCGCTCTGCTTAAGATGACAGCAAGAAAATATGGACAGACAATTGTAATGATTACCCATGATGACGAAATTGCACAGGTCGCTGACCGTATTCTGGTGATTGAGGACGGACAGGTGGTGGATTTTAGATGAAGACAATAAGCAGGATTGCATATAGCAATGACAAAAAGAACAAGACAAGAAGCATATTGATCATGATGGCAATCTGTCTGACAACGATGTTGCTTGTGATTATCAGTACTGTGGGAAATGGAATGATCCGTTTACAGAAAAGTCAGGCGGCAGGCTCATATGGAAGCAATTATGGTTTGTTTGTCGCAGCAGACGGATCGCAGTTAAAAGAAGTAAACCGCCGTGCGGAAATAGATGCTACAGGTACTATGTGCACCGAAGGTATCATAAAAGGCAACGAAAACGGTGGTTTTGTCTGCATGGATGAGACTGCAAGAAAAATGCTTCCCTATAATAAGGAATATGAGTTAAAGGAAGGAAAGTATCCGGGGGGAACACAGGAAATTGCCGCAGGAAGAGCATTTTTTTGTGCAATGGGGTATGGTGATGTAAAAATCGGAGATACGGTTACACTGGATTACCGCGCAGGGATGCAGTCAGAATATAAGCCGGAAGAATTTGTTGTCAGCGGAATCCTATATGATCGGGATGAGTATACCATCGAGGCATCTTATGTTGCTTTCGGGTCACAGGAGTTTTATGATAAGCACGTCGCAGAGAATGACAGACAGTATAATATTTATTTTACTTTAAATGATTCTGCAAATGTATCTATGAATAATATTAATTCGGTTATAAAGCAGATTGCAGCGTCTTGTGGGATCGAAGAAAAAAACGTTATAGTCAATGATCTCTATTTGCAATGGATCTTGCAGCCGAGTTATGAAATGATTGCGGTATGCGGGGTTTTGATTCTTGCAATTGTACTTTTCTCTGTTGTGGTCATTTATAATATTTTTCAGGTCGGTATTGCCAACAAGATACAGGAGTATGGAAAAATCAAGGCTCTGGGAGCGACAAAAAAGCAGATGAAACAACTGATCTTCAGAGAGGGTATGTTTTTGACAATTTCTTCAATACCAGTTGGATTGCTTCTTGGTTTTCTGATTGCAAAATGCGGTTTTAACTGGCTGGTAGAACAGGGAAACCTTGTATCAACCGGAACTGGCTCTATGGGAGCTCAAAATCAGCAGGTGCCTTTGTTTTCTCTGCCTGTTATGCTTCTCTGTATTTTCGTATCATTTCTTACCGTTGCTTTGGCACTGCGTAAACCGATGAAAATTGTTTCACGTATTTCACCTATCGAAGCAACACGCTATTTAGAAAATGCAGAAACACACAAAAAAGGAAAACGAAATGGCAGAAAAAATGTCACAGTGTTTTCTATGGCAATGGCAAATGTAACGGGTAATCCCAAAAGAACTATTGGTACTATCCTCACAATGGGGCTTTCCTGCGTATTGTTTGTGATTATCTCAAATTATGTGGGAAATATTGACACGGAGCATGAAGCACGTCTTTCTGTTAATCATGGACAATTTGAACTGCAGCTTGACTATTCTGCTGAGTATGATGAAAGATATCCGGAGAATAATCTGGATACGATTCTGACGGATGATCCATTGAATGATTCGCTGATTGAAAAAATCAAAAGCATTCCGGGAGTAACAGATGTCATGACGAGAGAGATTGTCTCTGTAAATCTGAACGGAACAAGATTTCCGGCTACTATTGTGAGTAAAAAGGATTTTGATTTTATGCGCCAAGAAGGGGATATTGGCTCTATGGACTATGATCAGGCGGTAAAGAATGGTGATATTTTCTTTGGCTGGTCAACGTGGATGGAACAAGATGGATATGCTCCGGGTGAATCCATTGCATTTGACTTTGAGAATGGAAGTGGAACCTATACCTATCAGGGAAAGATTGCAGGATCTTTTGTAAGTGCGGACACTTATCTTGTCATTCCGGAAGGTGTATATCGTTCCATGAATCCGAGAGGAACAGCCTATGGCTATCTGTGGGTGGATTGTGATAAAAAAGATGTGGCATCTGTAGAACAAAGTCTGAATACTTTGATTTCTAATACTTCGCATATAAAAATGGATACTTATCATGCGCAGTTACAATCTGCCGAATTTGCAAGCAGCATGATGAAGCTTGGCTGTTATCTGTTTATGGCTATTGTAGGACTCATCGGGTTTATGAATATGGCGAATACCATGATCATGAATATTACGACAAAAAAGCAGGAATATGGTATATTACAGGCTGTGGGTATGACAAATAAACAATTAAATTTATGTCTGCAGTTACAGGGACTGATTTTTACGGTTGGTACCATATGCGTAGCTTTGATCATTGGTCTGCCGCTCGGCTATGCACTTTTTTCCTATGCAAAACATAATGGAATATTTGGAATGAATATCTATCATGTTCCAATCGTACCAATTTTTATTATGATTTTTTTGGTCGGTCTGTTGCAGATTGTACTTTCCTGCGTTTTAAGCAGTAATCTGAAAAAGGAAACGCTGGTAGAAAGAATAAGGTATCAGGGATAGCAAGTAATATGTAATGAATTAGGTCTTAACGAAGAGGAGAAATAGATGATTTTCATTTTGTATGTATGATAAGTCTAAACAGTATTTTAGCAACATTTCCTGAATGGGGGGGGCAGAAAGCGTACCAAATAAAAATGCTTCAAACCAGTGGCTTGAAGCAGTGGATGAAGAAGAATATCTAAAATTGAAATAAAACAAAACGATCAGGAAGGGAAGCCTGATCGTTGTTTCTTTCAAGAGTTATTTTGAAGGGAGTTTAGGAAATTTTAGGGATCACTCTTGGTAAAAAGAAGCTTTGATTATTATAGGGAGTTGCTTTCTCTTTACAGGTACTATTATGCTTTTTATCTATGAACACATTGTGAACTCATTATTTTTTTTCTAAGAAATATGTTATAATGGTGTCCGAGGAGGATTTTTTATGAAAAAATCAATCATTACATTCTTATGTTTGATGTTGATCACATTATCAGGATGTACTTATAATACCAAATATTCAGAAAGTGATGCCCCCTTAACTATTACAGGTGGTCTCAGTGATACATTGATTGTGTATTATTCATTCAATGGTGAAGAACGTGAACTTGCTAAACAAGTACAGTCATATACAGAAGGGGACTTACTTTGTTTACAGACTTCTAAGAAGTACTCTACAGACTTTAAAGAAAGAATTAAAGAACATAGAAAAGAAAGAGAAGCTTACGCAAAAGCACTTAAAGAAAATAAACATGATTATAAGAATAAACATGTATTAGATACATTACCTACTCTTAAAAATCAAATTGATGATATTGATCAATACAAGACTGTATATCTTATTTATCCATGCTGGGAAAAGGATGAACCTTTAATTATTGATTCATTCTGTATGGATTATGACTTATCAGGTAAAACAATTGTACCTATGTGTACAAGTGAAAAGAACTGGCGTGGCCATGTGAAATATTCCAGCAAGAAGAGTGTTGCTCACTTTAATAAGATGATACCAAATGCGAACTTTAAGCGCGCAAAGGCATTTACTGATGTCAAAGGCGTTAAAGAGTGGCTAGAAACTATTGATATGATCTAGACTGGATACTGATCCAGTCTTTTTTTGGAGAACTATAATGAGACATATATTTTTACTTAAACCAGTGGATGATGATTATGATCATCATCCGTTTATAGAAACAATTAGAGAAGTGATGCAGGGGTATGATTATGATATATTCATGAGTACCTATCCTGATCACGCCAAGAAGATTATTAAACATTATAAAGAACCAACACGTTTTTATAGTGTTGGTGGGGATGGAATGTTGAACCAGGTAATTCAGGGACTTGTAGGTACACCTCATGAACTAGTAGTTATTCCTTATGGAACAGGAAATGACTTCTTTAAGATGATTTCTAAGAACAATGATTCTAAAGAAGTACTTAAAGCATCTTTAAAGGGTAAAACAATTCCTATTGATACAGTGTTAATGAATAATCGTTATTTTATTAATAATGCATGTTTTGGCTGTGATAGTGTGATTGCGAATCATGTTCATGATGATGTGAAGATTCCTAAGATGTTTAAAGGACATCAATACGAGTATTCTATCCTAAGAAACTTTGTCCAGTATCCATTTTATCCTATTAAGATGACAAGCCATGGAACACTATTGTATGAAGGTCCTGTTACTTTATGTGCCTGTGCGAATGCGAAGTATTATGGTGGGGGTTATAAGGTTGCCCCTCATGCATCATTAGAAGATGGTCTCATGAATATTGTGATTCTTGATCAAATTAATAAAGGACTCATTCCTTTATATATTAAGAAGATAGTAAGTGAAACACTTGATCAGGATAAACATGCTCATGTCTTTACTGTAGATGAAGTAGATGTAGAATCTCAGTATCCATGTAATTTAGATGGTGAAGAAGTAAAAGCATCTCATTATCATCTAGAAGTAAAGAAGAATAGTTTAAATCTTGTAGTCTTTGATAATTAAAGAAATAAATGTTTCTATGATTGGAGATAGTTCTTCTTTTCTTGTGATAAAGGCTGCAGATGTATAGAGACCCTTGTCTTTAAGTTTAGTATAGGTTTGTGAGTTTAAGTCTATATATGGTATAGCCGCTTCAGGTATAATAACCACCTGATCTAATATTGAACCCCATACTAAGGCAGTACGTATATCATCTGTAATAATAGGGATATGTGGCTGGAATTGGAGTTCATTTAAACAATAATCTACTATAAACTGACGATAACGTCTGTGAATCAAAACAGGATCATCTCGATAATCAATGAGATGGTTCTTTTTTTCATTCACAAGAGTAGAAGGTCCTACCGCAATCATTGGCTCAGGCTTAAATAAAAAAGATTTTAAATTCGTAGAATCAAAAGGTGTTCTGACTAACGCAATATCTATTTCATGAGCTAGTAAGGCATCCACCATCTCATAGGTTGTTCCTTCTTTCATATGAATATCTAACTTAGGATATTTCTTTCTAAACACATCCATATGCTCATGTGTAATGAAATAACCATTAGAAGAAGTAATCCCAAAACGTAAGATCTGTGTGGCAGCTCCTTGTACTTCTTTACTTGTCTGTTCATACAAATTCAACATCTGATTACATCTACGATAAAATAAGTGCCCTGCAGGTGTTAGTGTGATATGACGATGTCCTCTCTCTATCAGTATTGTATCTAATTCTTCTTCTATCGCTTTTAACTGCATAGAAAGAGGAGGCTGTGAAATATGTAATACACGTGCAGCCTGTGTTATAGTCCCTTCTTCTACAATTGTCTTAAAGTATTTCATCTGTTTTAGTTCCATATGTTTCTCCTATAGATTCTATATAAAATATATATTATACATATAGTATAAAACAGGATTATAATGTTGCAAGGATAGGGAGGAAAAATATGTATATAATGAAATATTTAAAGCCTTATAAATGGCAGGCCATTTCAGGCTTTATATTTAAACTTATAGAAGCATTTCTAGAATTATGTATACCAATGGCTGTAGCTCTTATTATTGATAATGGTGTTGCAGTACATAATACAAACTATATTACAAAGATGGCTTTTGTGATCTTTGGTTTATCTACAGTAGGATATGCAAGTTCACTTGTATGCCAGTATTTTGCATCACTTACATCACAGGGTGTAGGTACACTTATGCGTAAAGATATGTATCGTGCAATCAACCGTTATGATTATCAGGATCTTGATATTATTGGTACACCTTCTTTAATCACAAGAATCACCAATGATATCAATCAGATTCAGTTAGCTGTCGCCATGGTTATTCGTTTATGTTCAAGATCACCATTTTTAATTATTGGTTCTTTGATTATGAGTTTTGTGATTAACTGGCAGGTAGCACTTATCTTTGTGATTGTCGCACCACTTATTGCGTTTAGTATTTATTTTGTGATGAGTCATACAGCGCCTATGTATTCTCATATCCAGCATATCCTAGATAACGTATCTCTTATTACAAGAGAGAATCTTTCAGGTGTCAGAGTCATTCGTGCTTTTAACCAGCAGGATAATGAACAAAAACGTTTTGAATCAACAACCACAAAACAAAAAGAAGAACAGATCATTGCAGGTAACCTCAGTGCTGTATTAAATCCAGCTACTACAATCATTGTGAACTTTGGGATTATCGCAATTCTCTATATCTCAGGCTTTAAAATCAATGCAGGTAGTATGACACAGGGAGAAGTCATCTCACTTATTAACTATATGAACCAGATCTTACTTTCTATGTATGTCTTTGCGAATGTTATTGTGATCTTAAATAAAGCCAGTGCATCATACAAAAGATGTGCAGATGTACTAAGTCAGAAACCAGATATTGTCCAGGGAATCAATGAGGCTCCAAGTGACTATCAGAACCTTATTACTTATGATCATGTTTCATTCTCATACTATTCAGGTAATGCTTTAACTGATGTGTCATTCAATATTCTTCCAGGTCAGACAATCGGTGTCATTGGAGGGACAGGATCAGGTAAAACAACACTTATTAACCTGATTCCTCGTTTTTATGATGTCACTGAAGGTGAAATCCGTATCAAAGATCTTCCTATTAAATCATATAAGTTTGAAGACTTAAGAAATATGATTGGTATTGTTCCTCAGCAGGCCACACTTTTTGGAGGTACAATCAGAGAAAATATGCAATGGGGTAATCCTTATGCCACAGATGAAGACATCTATGAAGCATTAGAACTCTCACAATCTAAAGAATTCATCGATAAGATGACAGAAGGCTTAGACACCTATATTGAACAGGGTGGTAAGAATGTATCTGGTGGACAAAGACAAAGACTCACTATTGCCCGTGCCTTAGTCAAAAAACCAGAAATACTTATTCTAGATGATAGTGCGAGTGCACTAGACTTTGCGACAGATGCAAAACTAAGAAAAGCTTTAAGTACACTTAATATGACAGTTATTATTGTCTCTCAAAGAGTGAGTGCTTTAATGCATGCAGATTCTATTGTGGTATTAAGCCATGGTGAAGTCGTAGGACAGGGTACTCATGACATGCTTATGAATACATGTGATGTCTATCAGGAGATTGTTATGTCACAGATGGAAGGAGGACAGAATAATGAAGAATAAAAGTACTTTAAAAAGACTTATGGCATTCTGTCGTCCTTATCGTATCTATCTTGTAGGTGCATTATTATTTTCTACAATTAACATTATATTCACTCTTTTGACACCAATTCTTATTGGGAAAGCCATTGACCAGATGATTGGCTATCATCAGGTTTTCTTCCAGGGGCTAAGTCAAAAGATCTTCTATATTGCATTCTCTGTATTGATGACTGCATTATTCAACTATTTCTTAGTCAGAGCATCTAATAAGATGACTTATGAAATCACAAGAGACTTAAGAACAGAACTCTTTAAACAATACCAGATCTTACCTCTTTCTTATATCGATTCTCATACACATGGTGATATGATGAGCCGTATGATTGCCGATATTGATCAAATTTCAGATGGTTTATTACAGGGCTTTACCAACCTCTTTGGTGGTATTGCGACAATCTTAGGTACAATTGGCTTTATGTTATATGTGAATGTTAAGCTGGCTTTGATTGTGATTGTATTAACACCACTTTCTCTCATTGTCGCAACGCTTATTGCGAAATATACATTCAAGTTCTTCCAGGAACAATTATCTATTCGTGGAGAAATGAGTGGTTTTGTAGAAGAAATGGTAGGAAACCAGAAAGTCGTCAAAGCATTCCAACATGAATCAATCAATGAAGAGAAGTTTGATGAAATAAATAATCGTTTATTTAAGAGTGGTGTTAAATCACAATTCCTAGGTGCACTTGCGAATCCTTCTACACGTTTTGTGAATGCGATTGTTTATGATACAGTATGTATCTATGGTGCCTTTAGTGTTATTGGTGGAGGTCTTACAGTAGGTGGTTTATCATCATTCCTTACTTATGCCAATCAGTATACAAAGCCATTTAACGATATTTCTAACGTATTTACTGAATTAGAAACAGCTTTAGCCTGTGCTGAGCGTGTCTTTAAGATTATTGATGAACCAGCTATTAAAAACCCAGAACATCCCGAGACTATTGATAGTCCACAAGGTGTTATTGACTTAAACTATGTGAATTTCAGTTATACACCTGAAAGACCATTGATCACTGATTTTAATCTTCATGTCAATGCAGGTGAAACAATTGCGATTGTAGGACCTACAGGATGTGGTAAAACAACATTAATTAACTTACTAATGCGTTTCTATGATCCTCAAAGTGGTTCTATCTCTATTGATGGTATTAATACACAAACGATGGATCGTTCCTACTTGAGAAGTCTCTATGGTATGGTATTACAGGATACATGGTTATTTAAAGGTACTATTAGAGATAATATTGCGTATGGCTCAAATAATGCGACAGATGAAGAAATTATCGAAGCTGCCAAAAAAGCCCATGCTCATAAATTCATTATTCAGTTAAAAGGTGGCTATGATGCGATGCTTGCAGAAGAAGGCAGTAACTTATCACAAGGACAAAGACAGCTCTTATCTATTGCGAGAATCATGTTAGCTAATCCACCAATGTTGATTCTTGATGAAGCCACTTCATCTATTGATACACGTACGGAAAGACAGATTCAGGATGCTTTTGATACAATGATGATTGGTAGAACAACCTTTATTGTAGCCCATCGTCTTTCTACTATTCAAAAAGCAGATCAGATTATTGTGATGAATGATGGACATATCATTGAACAGGGTAAACATGAAGAACTATTAAAGAAGAATGGTTTCTATCATAACCTTTACTATAGTCAGTTTGAAAAACCAGAGTAAACAAAAAAAGATTCCTCACGGAATCCTTTTTTATTAGCTTCTTCCTGTTACTGCTTTTCTTAAAGCCTGTTTATCAACCCAGCGTGTAGAGAATCTAAAGTTCTTCTGTGCGAATACAAAAGTGATTTCGTTATTTGTATTGAAGTTGATTTTCTTCATCTTACGATAATCGATAAGAAGACGACCTACAAGCATATTTTTTCTACCAACTAATACAAGGTTTGCAATCTGCATTGAATAGATGATTGAATAAATAGCCCATACACTTAAAGCGTTTGAAATGTAGTTCATTTTGTGAGCATTGTATGTTGAAATCATAAAAGCGATACAACCAAATAATACTACAAAATAAAGTACTGTAAGACCAATATAAAAAGCCTTACCTGCAGGACTCATACAGAATTTTAATGAATGATCTCTTTTCTTAGATTTAATAATAGTTACAACTACATTCACAATCATATATGTAAAGTAGAGACCAACGAGTCCAACAAGAAATGCAAGTATAATTAAAACCTGATCCATTCTGTTCTCTCCTTTATTCTTCTTATAATTATACATTGAACTGTTCAATTTGGCTATACCCTATTTGTATGGACAAACGAAAAAGAAGAAGTATAATACATAAAAAAGGGGGAAAATGAAAATGTATACACTTCATTACACAATACAGAACGATCAATGTGACTATACAGGTCGTTTAAGAGATGAAAATATTTTTGTCTATTTCTCACGTATAGCAACTGTAGATGGTTCTTTATCAGGATTCTATAAAGAATCAATGAAGGGAAAGTATGGTTATGTTGTTTCTAAACAGTCACTTATATTAACTGAACCTATTTATGAAGATGATGAAATTACTCTTACTACAGAGATTGGACATTATTCTAATGTGATTTTTCCTCGATTCTACTATATAGAAAAAGAAGGTAGACGTATTGGTGAATGTCGTTCTATCTGGACTCTTATTGACCTAAAGAGACGTCGTATTACATCTCCTAAGCGTGCAGGACTCACTCTTCCTGATAATCCAGACTTGGTCAAAGAAGAACCAGAAACACTTTTTACGCAAGATGATAGACAATTAGTAAGTACTTATACTGTACCTTATAGTGATATAGATACAAATAGACATTTAAACAATACCCATTATTTACGTATCGCTTCTAACTTGATTCCTGTAGAAGCCTATGAAAATCATTTTATGGATTCTATTTCTATTAACTATAAAAAAGAAATACTCGCTCATCAGACAATTAAACTCTATCTCACTCATAATGATGATACTTATATCATTGAAGGAGATGTAGAAGGAGAAAACTGCTTTATTGTGAAAATCCATATGAAGGAGTATACAAAATGAAAAAAGAACTTCCTATCATGATCTTTCATAAAGATAATCAAGAATACTATGGTGGAGACCAGGATTGGTTTCCAGATGAATGGGCAAGACGTGCAGGATGTGCAAGTGTCTGTGCTGCAGATATGGCCTGTTTCTATGAACATAAGCTAGATATCTCTTATCTAGATTTTCTAGAATTGATGACAAAGATGTTTAAACTCAATACACCAGGTATTATGGGTTTCCCTTATTTCTATAAGTTTGCGAAGAACTTTAAAAAGTATATGAAATATATTGGTTTAGATGTTGAACCTGTTTATCAGAAGATTACTGAATCCCCTGAACAGGGTGTACATTTTGTGAAAACAGCTATTGATCAGGGGCATCCTATTGGTATGTTGATCTTAACTCATGAAGCACAGATATTAGAAGAAGAAACATGGCATTGGATGTGTATTACTGGTTATGAAGAAACAGCCTCTGATACATCTATTATCTTCTCATCATGTGGTGAACGTGTATGTGTGGGTGCTTCTACACTCTTTAATAAGAGTCATAAGAATATTGTAAAGCTTGTAACGTTTGATTAAAAAGGAGATGTCGTCATCTCCTTTTAAAATTCTATAGGACTATATAAATCAATCTCAAGATGAGTAAGTGGTTCTTCAAACTTGATATATGCTGCATGAAGTGCTAAACGTGGATAATCAGAGCCTTCATTATAAAGGGAATCACCTAGAATAGGATGACCAATAGAAGCCATATGAACACGGATCTGATGCTTTCTACCAGTCTCTAGACGACATCTTACAAGTGCATGATCTTCCTTATTCTCTAGACACTGGTAATAAGTCACAGCAGGAATACCCTTAGAATGAACACGCATCTTAGAAGGACTATGTCTATCCTTACCTAAGTTCTGTTCAATCTTATATTCCTTACCTTCTTTAATATAACCTTCTACATAAGCCAGATATTCTCTTTGTATCTCTTTAATAGATAATGCATGATCTAGATAAGCCTGTATTAAATGACACTTACAGAATACTACTAAACCGCTTGTATCATTATCTAAACGATGAATATAACGAACAGGAATATCATATCCCTGTGTCATATAATAAGCACTAACTCTATTAGATAAGCTGTCTGTCTTATGAGGATCATCTGGATAAACCGCAATCCCAATAGGCTTATTCACAACAAGAATCAGATCATCCTCATATACAATATCTATATCCTGAAAGTCAGGTGCATATGTTTCATCATCATGTTCATAAGCAAGAACATCTAATACATCATTTGTATGAAGTATAGGATTCATATTAAATACATGATTGATTTTATAGTCTTTATTCTGTTTTAATAAATGAATTGTTTTGCGTGATAAATGCAGATCTGCCCACAAATCAGATAAAGGACGATTCTCATATTCTTCATCAATGGTGATAAGAAGATGCTGTCCCTGCTTCTTTATTCTCATGGACGATATACAGTGACTTTGATATCAATAGTGACATCAAGTGCTTCTAATGTATCAAGAACATCACGCTTTTCTTTCTTGATATGATAATAATGTGGTGTCATCTTTAAAAGATTTAATGCATCTTCACGATTCTTAATAGAAATAGTCTTTTTAAAATCATGACTCTCTAATACATTAAATGGAAGACGGATATACTTATCAGACTTAGTCCTTACTTCATCATAAATCAAATGTTTAATTTCAATTAAATGATCTCTATTGGCAGTTACATGGATAATATAACCATCCTCTTTAATACATCTAGCAAGTTCTTCCTGATTCACTACAGTGAACATTGCGGTAATAACATCCATAGAATGATCAAGTACTGGAATATTCTTAGAATTACCTACAATCCAGTGAATAGACTTATCATACTGTGTAGCCATTCTTACAGCTAACTTAGAAATATCTAAACCACAATAAGTATTCTCATCACCAAGAATCTGTTTCATACGATATGTATAATAGCCTTCACCACAACCTAGATCTAGGATATTTAAAGGACCTTCCTTCTTCTTGATTTCATTGACTACTTCAAAAAGAATAGGATCATAATAACCCTTATCAAGATAAGCTTTTCTCGCAATCAATGATTCTTTAGAATCACCTGGATTATTAGATGCCTTATCAGGATTTAAAAGTAGATTCATATACCCTTGACGGGCAATATCATAACAATGGTTATTAATGCATTTACATGTTTTACCTTCAATTTCTAAAGGTTCATGACATTTAGGACATGCAAGTATACTCATTTTTATTTACCTCGTTTCTATTGCTTATTCGCAATGATATAATAGCATACTTTACTTGAAAGTTGTAAAATTAATATGAAAGAGAGGGATAACATGAACATAAAAAAAGCTTTTTCTAACAGTCTTCTTTCACTTCTCTATAAAAAGCCGCTTTATAAAATCACCATAGGCGACTTACTAGAGGATACTGAACTCTCAAGACAGACATTCTATAATCACTTTCTAGATAAGAATGATCTTATTGCCTATGTTTATGATACAGTGATTGTGAATGAGTTTGATGGAGATATGTCTATTAACTTTAAATCATCGCTTACACAGACATTAAACAGCTTAAAGAAATATGAAACATTTATTGAGCAAGCCTGTTTAATAGATGGACAGAATTCCCTAAAAGAACATATGCTTCACCACTGTATAGAATTTGATTTAAAGTGGCATGAATGCTGTATAGGAGAACCATTATCAAAAGAACTTAAATTTGCGACACTCTACCATACCAATGCCTCTCATAGTATGGTGCTTCAATGGATTCTAGAAGGAATGAAAGAACCCGTTGATGAACTTGTAGACAACATCAATCATATGCGTTACTTAGGTTTAAAAGAATTATTAGGAAACCATTGTCCTTATAGATAAAATAATGATTTTGTCTATTTGTAGATAGAAGTAATTTTTTGTCATTCGATATTTATTCTTGTATATATTATGATAGTTCCAGGAGGACGAATACTATGAAATATACATTAATAGGCTCTTTAAAAGTTTCACAGATATGTTTAGGATGTATGGGATTTGGAGATGCTTCACAAGGTATGCATTCCTGGACATTACCTTATGAAGACTCAAAAAAAATCATTTTCCATGCTTTAGAATCAGGTATCAATTTCTTTGATACAGCGATGGCTTATCAGTCAGGCACAAGTGAAGAATACTTAGGACGTGCTATTAAAGAATATGGACATCGTGAAGATGTTATTATTGCGACTAAGTATACCCCTAAGAGTGATGATTCTATTGACTCTAGAACATATCTTAGAGAATGTCTTAATAACAGTCTAAGAAGACTACAGACTGATTATATTGATCTCTATATCATGCATATGTGGGATTATAGAACACCTATTGAAGACACATTAGAAATACTCAATGACTTCATTAAAGAAGGAAAAATCAAAGAAATAGGTATTTCCAACTGTTTTGCATATCAATTAGCAATGGCCAATACTATTGCGAAAGAAAGAGGCTTACAAGGCTTTGTAAGTGTACAAGGACACTATAATCTAATCTTTAGAGAAGAAGAAAGAGAAATGAAGCGTTATTGTGATGAAGAAGGTATTGCGATGACACCATATAGTGCACTTGCCTCAGGACGTCTCGCAAAGCATCCTGGAGAAACATCACAAAGACTTGAACAAGATGCATATGCGAAAGGTAAATATGATGCATCAAGTGCCTTAGATTTAAAAATCATTCAACGTGTAGAAGAACTTGCATCAAAGCATCATGTTTCTATGAGTGAAGTATCACTATCCTGGCTGATGTCTAAAGTAGCATCACCCGTTGTAGGGGCGACTAAACTTAAACATGTTGATACAGCTGTACTTGCGACAGAACTTGAATTAAGTGAAGAAGAAAAACAATATCTAGAAGAACCATATCAGCCACATCCACTCGTAGGTGTTATGGCAACGAATACTAAATAGTCACATTATTTGTGACTATTTTTGTGTTCTATAGTATAATAAATGAGATGAAGGAGGAGTACTTATGGGACTATTTTCTAGAAAATCAAAGGTGGATTATGACCTTGTATTTAGAGAACAATATAAATCATTAAATCGTATTCATCAGCAGGCTCGTGATGAATTAGATTACAAAGTAAAAGAATCATTAATGGAGGTTGTAGTAGAAAAATATCGTGAACTACTAGAACTCATTGATAAAGGGGCTAAACAAGATCCTAAACACTTTGAAGCATTAAAAAAGAATGCGGAAGATGAATTACAAACTATTAAGAATATTAATGAAGATGCATAGAGGAGAAAAATATGAAGTTATATAAAAAAGGTGATGACTCCTCTTATACATTGGGTGTCTTTCCTACAATAGAATTATTAGAACATAAACCAGATATTGTGAAAAGAGTGGTTGTACACTCTTCAATAGAAGAAAACAGAGGATATCCTAAAATCAAGGAATTATGTGCATCACATCATATTCCTATTGATGTGCATGATGCGACAATTAATAAGCTTTCACCAAAGTCTAATTGTTATGCGATTGGGGTATTTAAAACATTCTATGAACCTTTACAGAAGGGAAATCATATTGTATTAGTGAATCCTATGGATATGGGTAATATGGGTACAATTATGCGTACAATGTTAGGGTTTGGTTATCAGGACTTAGCTATTATTCGTCCAGCAGTCGATATCTTTAATCCTCATGTTGTCCGCTCTTCTATGGGTGCATTATTCTCTTTACGTATTCATTATTATGAAAGTATTGATGAGTATCTTAAAGAGTTTGGTGATCATCAATGTTATCCATTTATGTTGAAGGGGGCTAAGAATATTCATCAGGTGAAACCTGTGACACCTCATTCACTGATCTTTGGAAATGAATCATCAGGACTTGATGATATTTATATGACATATGGACAAAGCGTCTTTATTCCTCATACGAATGCGATTGATTCACTTAACTTAGCACAGTCTGTCGGTATTGGTTTATTCCACTTCTCACAGGAGGCGTTTAATAAACAGGAGGTGTTACGATGAAATATGATTTTGATACAGTCTATGATAGACATCATACAAACTGCGCAAAATATGATTCAGGTCATACAGATGATCCTGATATGATTCCTATGTGGGTTGCAGATATGGATTTCAAAACATTACCAGATATTCCAGAAGCACTCTCTAAACGTGTGTCAGATGGTATTTATGGTTATAGTACAATCCCAGAAGAATACTTAGAAAGTGTTGTAGGATGGATGGAACGTAGACATGATTTCCATGTTGAAAAAGACTGGATTGTCCCTACACCGGGTGTTGTAACTGCCTTTCATCTTGCAGTAGAAGCTTATACTAAAAAAGAGGAGAGTGTATTGGTTCTTACACCAGTTTATTATCCATTCTATCGTGCTATTAAAAACAATGGCAGACGTATGGTAAGAATGCCTCTTGATTTAAAAGATAACCAATATACACTTGATTACAAAGCATTTGAAACTAAGATTATAGAAGAAAACGTCAAAATGATGATCTTCTGTAATCCACATAATCCAGTAGGTAAAGTATGGACTAAAGAAGAACTAAAAACAATTGGAGATATCTGTAAAAAACATAACGTTTTTGTAGTATCGGATGAAATCCATATGGACTTTGTCTATGCGCCTCATAAGCATATCGCATTCTATGAAGTAGACCCTGAATATAAGAACTTTTCAATTGTATTAACTGCAGCGTCTAAGACATTCAACTTAGCTGCACTTCAGACTTCTGCAGCTATTATTGCGGATGAAAAGCTAAGAAATCAATTTAAGAAAGTGAAGATGAGTCATTCTATTTCTGATCCTACAATATTAGGATTTATTGCGACAACAGTTGCATATACTAAAGGTGATGAATGGGTGGATCAACTTCTAGATTATATAAAAGGGAATATGGATTATCTTGATCACTTCCTTAAAACTGAATGTCCTGGTATATCTTTAATTGATCCCCAAGGCTTATATCTTACCTGGGTGGATATGAGAACACTTGGTATGAGTAATGAAGAACAGGAAGACTTCATGTTAAATAAAGCCCATCTTTGGTTAGATGAAGGTTATGTGTTTGGTGAAGAAGGATCAGGTTTTGAAAGATTTAACTTAGCATGTCCTAGAAGTACTTTAGAAAAAGCTTGTTTACAGTTAAAGAAGGCATTGGATGAAAGATTTGCATAGTTTAAGACTTCAGGGATATATCGATGATCTTTCATTAGACTGTGCTTGTGAATATACGAATCTACAATTAAAGAAGTTTCTTCACACTAATATAGCCTATCAACAGACACTTGCAATACGCTTATTAAATAAGCGTATTGGCTATCAAAAAGACTATCAGAAGCAGTTAAAAGAGATGCTTGATGATAATCCTGCTTATTATACAAAGCAGGAAATAGAAGGCTTTTTAAGCCTGATAAATGAAAAAGAAAATAAAGTAAAATAAAAACGTTTACATCTTTTAATTTTTCTAGTAATAGACAAGAAAAAAGAGTATTATGGAAGTATAAAAGAAAAGGAGAGATAATATTATGGGATTAGTTTCCGCAACAGAAATGTTAAAAAAGGCTAAAGCAGGCCATTATGGTGTTGGACAGTTCAACATCAATAACCTTGAATGGACAAAGTCTATTCTTTTAGAAGCACAGGAATTAAATGCACCAGTAATCTTAGGTGTATCTGAAGGTGCTGCAAAATATATGACAGGGTTCACAACTGTAGCTGCTATGGTTAAAGCAATGGTAGAATCTTTAAATATCACTGTACCAGTAGCATTACACTTAGACCACGGTTCATATGAAGGTGCTAAGGCAGCATTAGCAGCTGGATTCACTTCAATTATGTTCGATGGTTCTCATTATTCAATCGAAGAAAACATCGAAAAGACTAAGGAATTAGTTGAATTATGCCATGCTAAAGGTGTATCTATCGAAGCTGAAGTAGGTTCAATCGGTGGAGAAGAAGATGGTGTTATTGGTATGGGTGAAGTAGCAGATCCTAAAGAATGTAAGATGATTGCTGACTTAGGAGTTGACTTCTTAGCTGCTGGTATCGGTAATATCCATGGTGTATACCCTGCAAACTGGGCTGGTTTACAGTTCGAAGCATTAGATGCTATCCAGAAAGAAACTGGTATCTTACCATTAGTTCTTCATGGTGGTTCAGGAATTCCTGATGAACAGGTTAAGAAAGCAATTGGCTTAGGTGTATCTAAGATCAACGTTAACACTGAATGTCAGTTATACTTCCAGAAAGCTACTAGAAAGTACATTGAAGAAGGTAAGGATCAGCAGGGTAAAGGTTATGACCCTCGTAAATTACTTGCTCCAGGTGCTCAGGCTATCAGAGACTGCGTAAAAGACAGAATGGAAGTATTTGGTTGCATCGGTAAAGCTGCTGAATAATTCATTTAAGAGAGAAGCTTAGGCTTCTCTTTTTTTATGCAAATAAAAAGATTCCTACCACAAATAAAATGTGGTAGGAATAACTATGTTAGTTCCAGTAATCTAATTGATCATAATCAGTATAATAAGTTGAGGATGCAAGTTTCTTATAATTATCTTTATTTATTCTAGCATATTGTTTTATTTGAGAATCTTCACTCTTATTAGATTTAGTCACAAGTACATCTGATTCACTTGATAATCTATAGAAACGATATGCATCATTCTTTATTACAATAGTATAAGAAGGTGAGCCATAACGTGTTTTACTTTCATCATACTTCTGTATATCATTAGGCAAGTGATCAATAAAATCAACATCTTTTAACTTGTTAGATATAGAAGCTGCTTTATAGAAAGAATAACCTTTCTTCTTCTCTCCGCTTACAGTAACTTCTGATAAATAAGAACTAGAACTAGGTACTACAAATACTGCAATAACTGCAATGATTAAACAAACAACAATACTTACAATAATCTTTTTTGATTTCATAGGGTCTCCTTGTATTTGAATTTATTATTATAATATACAAAAATAAACAGGCTATTAGTAAAGTAACTCTAAATATGTTGTGCTTGTGTATGTAATATTTCTGGTTATATCTCATCCTTTCTTTGATTTAACAGCTTATACAACTGTTGATCACTATTTAATGCATCCTTTTACATTAATCATTATACACCACATATAATAAGTAAATATGAATTATCAGTCATGATGGATTTCTATTATTCTTGACTTACCCTACAACCCTCTGGCATACTAGGTATATGTAAAAGGAGGAATTGATTATGATGATATCAACTAAAGGACGTTATGCTTTGCGTGTCATGATTGATTTAGCACAGCATGATCGTTCTAAATATATACCATTAAAAGAAATAGCTGCAAGACAGAATATCTCTGAAAAGTATCTAGAAATTATTATTAAATCTTTGTCTAAAGAACACTTTGTAGAAGGTTTAAGAGGTAAAGGTGGAGGATACCGTTTAACACATGCTCCAGAAGACTATAGTGTTGCTTCTATTCTTAAGATTACTGAAGGAACATTAGCTCCTGTATCATGTTTAGCAGATGAATGCAATACATGTGAAAGAGCATCTTATTGTAATACATTACCTATGTGGACTGGTTTATATAAAGTGATTACAGACTATTTAGAAGGTGTTTCTTTAAACGATTTAGTACCTGCTTCATCAAATGGCGACGATTATGTCATATAATCATAAATATAATCAATTAAATTTAGAAAATACGAAATATTCATAAAAGATATTATAAATATAGTTGACTGGTAGGTTTATCACTGCTATAATCCTATTAACCTATCAAACAAATAGGGTTAAGGAGGAAACATACATGTCTAATAAAAACTATCATTTCGAAACACTTGCATTACACGTAGGACAGGAAGAAGCTGATCCAGTAACTGACGCTCGTGCAGTACCTATCTATCAGACTTCATCTTACGTTTTTCATAACTCAGATCATGCAGCAGCTAGATTCGCATTACAGGATGCTGGTAATATCTATGGTCGTCTAACAAACCCAACTGAAGATGTATTTGAAAAAAGAATTGCGGCTTTAGAAGGTGGTGTAGCAGCCTTAGCAGTAGGTTCTGGTGCAGCTGCAGTGACATATGCAGTACAAAACTTAGTGGCTGCAGGTGACCATATCGTATCTGCAGAAAACATCTATGGTGGAACATTCAACCTATTCAAACATACATTTACTGATTATGGTATTACTACTACATTCGTAGATGCATTAAATCCACAGGCATTTGAAGATGCTATTCAGGAAAACACAAAACTTGTTTATATTGAAACTTTAGGTAACCCTAATTCAGATGTTGTAGACATCGAAGCAATCGCAAAGATTGCACATAAACATGGTTTACCATTAGTTATTGATAACACATTTGGTACACCTTATTTAATTAGACCAATTGAATATGGTGCTGATGTTGTTATTCATTCAGCAACTAAATTCATTGGTGGTCATGGTACTACTATTGGTGGTGTTATTGTTGATGCAGGTAAGTTTGACTGGGCAGCACATGCAGATAAATTCCCACAGCTTGTTGAACCAAACCCATCTTATCATGGTGTAAGCTTTGCGAAAGATGTAGGAGCAGCTGCTTATATTACAAGAATTAGAGCTATTTTATTAAGAGACATGGGTGCAACTCTTTCACCAATTCATGCTTGGATCTTCTTACAGGGTCTAGAAACACTTTCATTACGTGTAGAAAGACAGGTAGAAAATACATTAAAGGTTGTAGAATACTTAAATAACCATCCACAAGTTGAATCTGTATCACATCCTTCAGTATCTACAAATCCATCTCAGCAGGCATTATATAAGAAGTATTTCCCTAATGGTGGTGGATCAATCTTTACATTCAACATCAAGGGTGATGCAAGAAAAGCAAAAGATTTCATTGATAACTTACAGTTATTCTCATTACTTGCTAACGTTGCAGATGTGAAATCTTTAGTTATTCATCCAGCTTCTACTACACATGCAGAAATGAATGAAGAAGAATTAAAACAGGTAGGTATCCAGCAGAATTCTATTAGATTATCTATTGGTACTGAACATATTGATGATATTATTGCAGACTTAGATCAGGCTTTTGCTGCAGTAAAATAACAAATTCGGAGGAAAATTAACATGAGTAAGGTATTTACTAGTGCTGACCAGTTAATTGGCCATACACCATTATTAGAATTAACACATTTAGAAAAGAAATATAACTTAGAAGCAAAGGTTATCGCAAAGGTTGAATACTTCAATCCCGCAGGAAGTGTTAAAGATAGAATTGCGAAGAATATGCTTGATGAAGCAGAAAAAGCAGGAAAAATCAATAAAGATACTGTATTGATTGAACCTACTTCAGGTAATACAGGTATTGGTTTAGCTTCTGTTGCGGCTGCAAGAGGTTATCGTATTATTATTGTTATGCCAGAAACAATGTCTGTAGAAAGACGTACATTAATGAAAGCATATGGTGCTGAACTTGTCTTAACAGATGGAAACAAGGGAATGAAGGGTGCTATTGCGAAAGCAAATGAACTTGCAGAAGGAATTGAAAACAGCTATATTCCGGGACAGTTCGTTAACCCAGCTAACCCACAGGCACACTATTTAACAACAGGACCAGAAATCTTTGAAGACTTAGATGGTCAGGTGGATTACTTTGTCGCTGGTGTAGGTACTGGTGGTACAGTGACTGGTGTAGGACAGTACTTAAAAGATAAGAAACCAGACGTAAAAGTAGTTGCAGTAGAACCAGATTCATCTCCAGTACTATCTACTGGACAGGGTGGTGCACATAAGATCCAGGGTATCGGTGCGGGTTTCGTACCTGATGTATTAGATACAAAGGTATATGATGAAATCATCCGTGTGACTAATGAAGATGCATTTGCGACTGGTAAAGAAATTGGTCATAATGAAGGTATCTTAGTAGGTATTTCTTCAGGTGCTGCTGTTTATGCTGCGATTGAACTTGCTAAAAGACCAGAAAATAAAGGCAAGACTATTGTAGCCTTATTACCAGATACAGGTGACCGTTATCTTTCTACTCCTTTATTCCAGGATTAATATGAGAACCAAGGCATAATGTCCTTGGTTTTTTGTGTTTCGTATTCTGAAAAATACATATTATATTCTCAATCTATATTATGATATTTAAAGGAGGAAACAAAATGGAATATTTAGTATTTGATGTAGGGGGTACTGCGATTAAGTATGCCTTAATGAATGATGAATTGGAAATGTTGGAAAAGGGTAGTGTACCTACACCACTTGATACACTAGAAAACTTCTTAGAAGTAATTAAGAGTATTTATAATAGATATAGTAGTGTAGATGGTATCGCAATGAGCTTACCAGGCTTATATAATAAGAAAACACATAAAATGCAGGTACCAGGGGCATTAGAATACAATCAGGATGTAGATGTTTTAGAAGAAATAAAAAAGGTCACAACAGAACGTGTTGTGATTGAGAACGATGCTAAATGTGCTGCACAATGTGAAGTGACATATGGTTCTTTGAAAGGAACTGATGTTGGTGCTGTATGTATTTTAGGTACAGGTATTGGTGGTGGTATGACTATTGGTGATCGTGTCTTTACTGGTGGTCATGGATTTGCGAGTGAATTCAGTTATCTTTCTACTAAGTGGACAGATAAGCGTGGCTTTGGTAGTAAGTGGGGGATTGATGGCAGTGTCTTAAGACTCGTAAAAGGCATTAAGATGGCTGTAGGATCCTCTGATTCATTTGATGGTATAAAAGCTTTTGAATATTGTAATAATGGCGATACAAGAGCCTTAAGTGTCTTAAAGGACTATACAGACACTATTGCGATGGGATTATTTAATATCCAGGCAGCAGTCGATCCTGATTGTATTGCGATAGGTGGGGGTATCTCTAAACAACCTATTTTAATGACCTATATTCAGAAGTCTTTAGATGAACTCTATGAAAAAATGCCTGTGCCTATCCCACAAGCTAAGTTAGTACAATGTAAATACAACAATGATTCTAACCTAATCGGTGCGCTTGCAAACTATAAGAAAGCATACTAAAAGAGGCTCAAACGAGCCTCTTGTTTTTATTCTGCTGATTCAGCAACTGATTTCTTTAAATCTTCAATAGCAACTCTAATTCTTCTTAAAGTTTCTTCTTTACCAAGAATATGAGCAATTTCTACAGCACCACCAGGAGTAAATGCTTTATTAGATAATGCAACACGGATAGGCCACATAATACGTCCATTCTTTAATTCATGGCTCTTAGCAATATCCATCATCATATTCATTAATCCTTCGTCATCATTATAATCTTCCCACTTTTCAAGTTCTGGTAAAGATAATTCTAATGCTTCTAAAGAGTTTTCAGGATTAGTCTTCATCTTCTTATGTTTATAGATAGATGCATCAAATGGTAATGTTTCGTTGACAAAGTCCATTAATTCTGGAATGTCAGCTAATCTTTCAACACGTGGCTGTAATGCTTTAGAGATTTCTAATGTATTTACAGGAATAGTGATGAAGTCATAGTAAGGAGAAGCCACTTTGTGGAATTCTTCTAATGACATGTTTCTTAAATAAACACCGTTCATCCATTTTAACTTATCAATATCAAAGATAGCTGGAGCTTTAGAGATATGTTCAATGTTGAACTGTTCAATTAAATCATTTAATGAAAGGATTTCTTCATCAGCTGGAGACCATCCAAGTAATGCGATGTAGTTAAGGATGGCATCTTTTAAATAACCCTGTTTAGTTAAATCCTGGTAAGATGCATCACCATTTCTCTTAGATAACTTAGCATGTTCATCCTTCATTACTGGTGGTAAGTGGATGTAAGTAGGTCTATCCCATCCATATGCATCATATAGAAGGTTATATTTAGGTGTAGAAGCTAAATATTCATTACCACGTACAACATGAGTAATACCCATTAAATGGTCATCTACAACGTTCGCAAAGTTATAAGTAGGGAATCCATCACTCTTAATTAAGATAGAATCATTTAAAGTAGTACAATCTACTTCAATATGACCATAGATTTCATCATCAAAAGTAGCCTTACCCTTATCAGGGATAGTCTGTCTAATAACATAAGGAACACCTGCTGCAAGCTTTTCATCAATTTCAGCCTGATCAAGCATACGACAAGGATCATAATCATTGTCAGCATCTTTATCACAGAAACAATAATGAGCACCGCCTAGCTCAATAAGCTTCTTAGCATATTCATGATAGATAGGAAGTCTTTCAGACTGGATATAAGGTCCACAATCTCCTGGCTTATCTGGTCCTTCATCCCAGTTAAGACCAGTTTCAGTTAAAATATCATAAATTAACTGAGTCGCACCTTCAACTTCACGGTTTTGGTCAGTATCTTCAATTCTTAAAATAAAGTCGCCACCCTGATGTTTAGCGATCAAATAACAGTATAAAGCTGTTCTTAAATTACCGATATGCATGTAGCCTGTAGGGCTTGGCGCAAATCTTGTACGAATTTTTGTCATTTTTCTCTTTACATCTCCTAAAATATATGTATAATATAAATTGCTGTTGGGGTATAGCCAAGCGGTAAGGCAGCAGACTCTGAATCTGCCATTTCACTGGTTCGAATCCAGTTACCCCAGCCATTTTTTTTGGGGTATAGCCAAGCGGTAAGGCAGCAGACTCTGAATCTGCCATTTCACTGGTTCGAATCCAGTTACCCCAGCCATTTTTTTTATACAAATAAACATTTTTAAAAAGAAAGCTTTGCTTTCTTTTTTTTTTATTCGCATAAAAAAATGGTAGTCCGTAGGGGGCTCGAACCCCTGAATGCTTGGATGAGAACCAAGTGTGTTGACCACTTCACCAACGGACCATGTGGTCATAGTATATCATGTTTTTTTTAAAAGTAAAATATTCTTTTATTAAAAAGGATTATTTACTTTCTGTTTTCTTTGTGATTTTCAGTAAAATACTATATAATGAATTCGTCGAGATAAATACCAATATTTTGACTTTAACTTATTAACTATTAACTTAAAAGTTTTTAATATATATACATAAATTTTAAATAACCTTAATGAAAGGATTGAATAGAAATGTCAGAAGAAGTAATTGCTATTGAAGGTGGACATAAACTTAATGGAACAGTGACTATTTCAGGTGCGAAGAATGCAACTGTAGCGCTTATTCCTTCTATTGTATTATCAGATGAACCAGTTGAAATTTATAATGTACCAGAAATTTCAGATGTTGATGCGTTAACCGTATTATTAGAAGAATTGAATTGTGTTGTTGAAAGAGATATGTCCGTAGGTGAAATCGGTGTAGATCCAAGAAATATGAAAAATATACCACTAGTAAGTGATGCAGTTGATAAATTAAGAGCGTCTTATTATTTTATGGGTGCATTACTAGGTAAATATAAAGAAGTCACTATTAGAATGCCTGGTGGCTGTTATTTAGGACCTCGTCCTATTGATCTTCATTTAAAAGGATTTGAAGCATTAGGTGCTGATATTAATTATGATGAAGAAACAGGAACATATCATTTAAGGGCTGATGAACTTATTGGAACTGAAATCTATCTAGATTTCGCTTCTGTAGGTGCTACTATCAATATTATGTTAGCAGCAGTTAAGGCTAAAGGTCGTACTGTTATTGAAAATGCAGCTAAGGAACCAGAAATCATTGATGTTGCCAACCTTCTTACTAAGATGGGTGCGAGAATCCGTGGTGTGGGTACAGATACCATTACTATTGATGGTGTAGAACATATGCATGGTGCATATCATGAAATTATTCCTGATCGTATTGAAGCAGGTACTTTCTTGATTATTGCAGCAGCTATTGGTGAAAAGATGGTTATCCAGAATATTATTCCACAGCATTTAGATGCACTTATTTCTAAATTAAAGGAAATGGGCATTAAGATGGAAAAGATTGGCGACAGCATTGTTGTATATGGTAATGATGGAAATTTAAAGCCTGTTGAAGTAAAGACACAGATCTATCCAGGATTTGCGACTGACTTGCAGCAACCTCTAACAACTCTTTTAACTCAGAGTAATGGACAATCTAAAGTGTCTGAAACTATTTATAAAGAAAGATTTAAGCATTGTGCTCAGCTTAATAAGATGGGAGCAGATATTGAATTAGGTGAAGCATGTGCTTATATAAAAGGCAAGACACCTCTACATGGTGCAAGAGTAATGGCTACAGATTTACGCTGTGGTGCGGCTCTTGTGGTGGCTGGTTTAATGGCAGAAGGTAAAACAGAAATTACAAATGTCTACCATATTGACCGTGGTTATGATAATATAGACCACAAGCTCATCACATTAGGAGCACACATTACTCGTTATATGATTGACGATTAATGTTGATAGGAGGAGAAGCTATGAGTGACAAGTTAAAAGTTGGTATTTTAGGTGCGACTGGTATGGTTGGACAGAGATTTAATACTCTTCTAGATAACCATCCATGGTTTGAAGTGACTACACTTGCAGCAAGTAAGTCTAGTGCGGGAAAGACTTATGAAGAAGCAGTAAAAGGCAGATGGAAAATGGATACACCTATTCCTGAAGCAGTCAAGAACATTGCCGTAAAAGATGTTGCAGATGTAGAAGATATTGCGAAAGAAGTTGATTTTGTATTCTCAGCAGTAAATATGAGTAAAGAAGAAATCAAAGCAATTGAAGAAGCATATGCAAAAGCAGAAACACCTGTTGTTTCAAACAACAGTGCACACAGATGGACACCTGATGTTCCTATGGTTATTCCAGAAATCAACCCAGAACATTATGCTGTCATCGAAGATCAAAGAAAGAGACTAGGAACTAAGAAAGGTTTTATCGCAGTAAAGCCTAACTGTTCAATCCAGTCTTATACACCTTGCTTAGCAGCATGGAAGGAATTTGAACCAACAAAGGTTGTAGTAAGTACATACCAGGCTATTTCTGGTGCTGGAAAGACTTTTAAGGAATGGCCAGAAATGGTAGGAAACATCATTCCTTTAATCAGTGGGGAAGAAGAAAAGTCTGAACAGGAACCATTAAAAGTATTTGGTCATATTGAAAATGGCGAAATCGTTAAAGCTGAAGGACCTATTATTAGTGCTCAGTGTATTCGTGTGCCAGTATTAAATGGTCATACAGCAACTGTTTCTATTAGTTTCAATAAGAAGCCTACTAAAGAAGAATTAATTGATCGTTTAAATAATTTCAAGGGACAGCCACAGGAATTTAAGCTTCCACATGCACCTGAACATTTTATTAGATACATGGAAGAAGAAAACCGTCCACAGGTTACATTAGATGTAGACTATGAAGGTGGTATGGGAGTTTCTATTGGTAGACTTAGAGAAGATAACATTTTCGATTATAAGTTTGTAGGTTTATCTCATAACACTTTAAGAGGTGCTGCTGGCGGTGCTGTTGAAAGTGCTGAAATGTTAACAAAATTAGGTTATATTACTAAGAAATAAATTTAAAAAAGCTATTGTATTTCAATAAAAAATGATGTACAATACACTAGCAACTTACTTTGAAGTAGCAAATATTTCAAGGCGGAAGGAGATAAGACAATGAGAGCTGGAATTCATCCAAATTACAAAAAAGTAAAAGTAATCTGCACATCATGTGGTAACGAATTCGAAACTGGTTCAGTTTTAGATGAAATCCGTGTGGATACTTGTTCAAACTGTCATCCATTCTACACTGGTAAACAGAGATTTGCGAGTGCTGATGGTAGAGTTGAAAAATTCAATAAGAAATACGGTCTTAAATAAGACGCAAGAACCTGTTTATTCAGGTTCTTTTTTGTATGCCGGGCATGGCATATATCTAGGTGGTGAAAGTCCACTGTGGGGGCG
>NZ_QTUM01000018.1:413-38820 GCF_003435615.1 Catenibacterium sp. AM22-6LB | reverse complement strand
ATCGCCCCCACAGTGGACTTTCACCACCTAGATATATGCCATGCCCGGCATACAAAAGAGGATTGATTCTGCATCACAGAGTCAATCCTCTCTTTTTAGTTACATAGAATAATGTGAGGTTTCATTTGAGTATGAATTTCAACTTTCAAAAAATACATATACTCTAGATTATTATCATTTTTTTAGCAAAAAAAGATCACTTGTTTTCCCATCTTTCCACTTTCCTTTATTCTTATCGTTGTTTGTATTCGTTTGAATAAATGCTATACTATGAGCAAGGAGAATTGATTGTTATGAAACCAATTAAAAATACTGATCCAGATAATAATGTTAGTCTTCCTGAAACAATCGAAGATAAGTTAAATAAAGCAGAAAAAGATTACGAAGAAGGAAGAACTCATACTGAAGAAGAAACATGGAGATTGTTTAGTAAAAAGTATGGATTTGACTAATAAAATACTTTATACAGATTCAGCAATTGATGATTTAGATAAAATACTATCTTATCTCTCTGGATATAAATATCCATTTATTCTCACAAAATTCAAACATGATATTGATGAAAATCTAGAAAGGATAAGGTTACATCCAAAGTCTCATCCGGTTATTCTAAAACATCATCAATATAAATATAGAAAGTTAATAATTCATCATTATATCTTTGTTTACTTTGTTGATAGTACAAATAAAAAAATAACAATTTTCAGAATTTTTCATGAATTAGAAGATTATCAAAATAGATTAGATACAAATAATTTCAAAAATGAGGAGTGATTCAATATAAAAATGAATTGCTCTTTTTATATTTTAGAAAAAAGTTAAAAAGATGTGGTATATTTGATTAAGAAAATCATAATGGAAATACAAAAACATAACAACAAAAACACTAAAAAATAAATAAACGCAATCAATTGGATGATGAATTAACAGTTATTTTAATTACCAATAATCAACAGGTGAATCCAATTAATAAAATTATTTTTACATATAAATACCAAGAAAATTGAAACTACCATTTCTTATTTTGACAATTACCTATGGAATGTGGCTATTCAAAACAGTTATTAATTCACGTCTAAAAGAGCTTAATAATCTCAAATGAAGCAGTGCGCAAAAAAGAGGATTGATTCTGTATTCACAGAGTCAATCCTCTTTCTTTTCTATACTGTCACTGGTAATTTATCTACCACTGCTTTTTGTCCTTCTAATGTGAAATGAACTCCATCAGTCACATAATCACTTCTCAATTGTGTATGATCTTCAACCTGACATAAATCATCTAGATCAATATATCCATCTGCAGGATTTGTCTTAATCCATGCATTAATATCTTTTCTCATCTGATCTATTTCAGGTGTCCACTCAACGTCATCGCCTTTATTTAATATTCATTATAAGAACTTATCCAATTCAGTTTTTACCTGTTCATTGATCTTATTAGTAGGATGATCAATTCTATGCCCTCTCATGATGACAGATTCAATATGTCTTAATGCCAGTAAATCATCTAATGGATTTTCTTCCATCACAATCATATCAGCTGACTTACCTACTTCAATAGAACCAGTTTCATCATCAATACCAGCCATTCTAGCTGCCTGTAGTGTCGCACAATAAATTGCATATGCATTACTTACACCTACATACTTATGGAAGTAATATAGTTCTCTCCAGAAGTCATACTGTGTAATCCAAGGGCATCCTACGTCATTACCTAATACAATAGGAATATCATTTTCTAATGCCTGTTTCGCACATTCTATAATTCCATCAAATACGACTTTACCATTGAATTGTTCGACTTCTGATGCGTTAGTAATAGAACGATCAAATAAAGCATATGGTAAGGCAGGTGATAATGTTGTACATAAGAAAGCATTATTCTGCTTAAATAATTGGATCATATGATCATCTAGCTTAGCCCCATGCTCAATAGAGTCTACACCATTCTCTAAAGCCACTCTTACACCATCAGGTGATTCTACATGTGCTGCCACTTTAAAGCCTAATTCATGTGCCTTATCACATACAGCCTTCACCATTTCAGGGGCCATCTTTAATTCCCCTGGAACGCCTTTTTCCTTGGCATCTAAAACACCACCTGTAATCATCAGCTTGATAATATCAACATTCTGTTCCTTTGCTTTACTTACCTGTAACAGGGCATCATCAATTGTTTCAGCTGCAATTGCTACACTCCCTGCCATATGACCATGAGGTACTGAAATACCTTCATTACCTGCTAAAATACGTGGACCTCTCTTCTTCCCGCAATTAATTTCATCACGTACACGTGTATCAAAATCTCTAATACCACCTACTGTTCTAATCGTAGTAATACCACTGAGTAACTCCATTTCTGCAAATCCACTCACTATATTATGAGTAATAGCACGTGTAATAGGATTACTCATCAAGAAACGTACTAACTTCGCATTATCTCTCTGTTTCTTTTGTGGCTTTCCATTACCGGCTAAGTGTACATGCATATTAATAAGACCAGGCATGATATAGTTTTCCTTTAAATCCACAACATGATAGCCTGTTAAATCAGTTTCTTCCTGTAAAACAATATCCTTAATTTTCCCCTGTTCTACAAGAATCGCATACCCTTCCTTAACATGCATCTCCTTAGTACCATCTATTATTTTTCCATTGATATAAGCATCCTTCATTATGCTCACCCCTCTCTTATATCTATGATATCATATTCACTTCACATTATAATTTAAACATCTCACTTCTTTTGTAAGAAAAAAGAAGAGATAGCATTACACTATCCCTTCCTTAAAAAAGATGAATCTTTAGTCTTTCTTCTTCTTTACAGAAACATAACCAGCTAAAGATAAAGCCATAGCTGATACTAATCCAAATAATGAAGTTGGATCACCTGTCTTAACAGTATCATCCTTCTTATCTTCTGGTTTAGTAGTTGGTTTTACTTCAGGTTTAACTTCAGGTTTTGTTTCTGGCTTGATTTCAGGCTTAGTTTCAGGTTTTTCCGGTTCAATAACAACCTTTTCTTCTAACGCTTCTACAGCTTTAGTTAACTTAGCAACAACTTCATCAACATCTTTCTGAGTTGCATTTTCTGCGTCAAGCCCCTTAGCTTCTTCAACAACAGCCATTAACTTAGCCCAAGAATCTGCAGTATATTTCTTTTCATCTAATTCTTCTATTTCAGCAAGTTTTGCATCTAATGTAGTTGTATCACCCTTATGAACATCTAAGCCCTTAATAGCATCTTCAAGCTTCTTAGCTGCTTCATTTACTTTTTCCTGAGAAGCATCTTTCTTTTCTACAACAGCTTTAGCATCTTCTAATGCTTTCACAAATGCATCACGTGCTTTCTTAACAGCCTTATTTAAAGTTTCTTCAGGGATAGCTTCAGCCTTAGTCACTGTTCCTTTAAGTTCAGCCTTATTTACTTTAGAAACTACCTTTAAGTTCTGCATAGCTGTACGTAATGCATTCATTACTTCTTCATTATTTAAATCTTCTTTTGCATAAGCCTTCTGAGCTTCAATTAATGCTTCTAAGAATGCATCAACGGATTCAGTAGTCTTATCAGTTAAATCCTGACCATAAGCTTCTTTTAATAGATCCTTAAGTTCAGTATTTTCAGCCACCTGTTCATAAATGAACTGTACTTCTGCAATCTTATACCAGCTGTCACTTGCTTCTTTCATTTCAAGTTTAACATACTTCACTGGCTGTTTATCGAATGTGAATGTCTGTTCTAGAGTATTCGCATCCATCTTTAAGTTACCCACTGTAGTCCAGTTTTCTTTATCTTCAGATACCATAATATCTGCATTCTTGATAATATCTGAACCTGGTCTTTCAGGAGCTGAAATCTTAATACCACTCATATTCACTTTATTTGCGAATGTAAATGTGATATGTTTACCCACTTTCTGTGCATCATTGAACCAAGCAAATGTATCTCTATTACCATCAAGCATCTTGTCATAGCTATACTTATCACTTGGAGAAACACCTAATGACCAATAACCATCAGATGCCTGAACACTAGGAACATTTCCATCACGCTTCATTAAACCATTTCTAGCAGCAACTAATTCATCATATGCAGTCTTCACTGCTTCATCAGTCACTTCTTCACCATAAAGAACCTTCTTACCATTCTTTACAGCTTCTAAGTATTCAGCATAACCAGAAGCATAACCATTATCAGCCATTGGATTTTCTACTTCTACCCATAATGGATAATAAGCACGTTTAATAGCTTTCTTCTTAGCGTTATTTAACTGAATAAGAATTGCATCTACATCCTGCTGTAATGCCTTCTTATCATCATAAAGCTTCTGTGCTTCATCTAATGCAGCTTTGTATTCACCAAATGTTGCACCGATATAATCATTTTCATCTAAAGCATTATCTAAAGCAGCCTTTAAGTCAGTCTTATCTGTATAGATTTCATAAGTGAAAGTGAAAGTATCACCCTTCTTACTATATGTACCAGTTGCACTGTCTTTATCAGATACTAAACGATAACCATAAATCTTTTCAGCAGTGAAGTTATATTCATCACCGACATTACCATAACGAGTCACCGGACTCTTGATGTCCTTACCATCTTGATCTACATATTTAATAGTCACTTTACCTAAAGAATCAGCCGGTAAGATTGAACCAGAATCTGGTAAAGTAGAACCCTTATCAAATGCTGCAACATGTCCAAGCTTTGCATAATTAGACTTGAACTGGTCATGAGAAATAATACTATTAGACTTTGTATTCCATGCCTTAGTTGCAAGTGCACGCATTTCATTTGAGATATCTTCAGTAATAGTATCTTCATCACAGACATCAGCCTTATCACACCAGATGGCAAGTGATGCACCCTTAATAGCTGGGTTATCATCCGCAATAGTGTTAGCCTGGAATTTACCTGGTGTCCACTGATCAAAGATTAACTTATCAGAATTCAAGTTATCGAATGAATGCTGTTTACGTCCATCATTTGGCATAGATGGTCTTAATACATAATAGAAGAAACTTGCATTTACGTTATAAACAGTATCATGACCCTTATCTAAGAAAGTCTGAAGCTTCGCAATGCTGGAGTTCCAAGACATCTGGCTCCAGAAGTCAATTCCGATGTACTTATGCATTTGGATCATCTGTTTCTTACCATAGTATGAATTTTCTCCATAGTAGATACCATCATTCCAAATACGTGGAGTAAATCCTTTTTCATGTACATGTTCTGCTAAGTCATTGATATATTTCGCAATAACATCCTTCCAAGTTGCATTAGGATCAATGTTTTCTCTTGCATAATTATCTAATACAGACTTGTACTGAGTAGTAAAAGGTGCACGGTCAAATTCCATATATTCATCGCCACCGATGTGGAAATCTGTACATCCTTCAAATAATTCCATATATTCATCATATAAGCTATAAATATACTTAATCGCTTCAGGATTAGTAACATCTAAACCTGATTTATAATTATTACCATATGCATCTACCTGTCCATATTCTGGATGTGCTCTTAAAATCTGGTCAACATGGCCTGGAGAGTCAAATGATGGAATAACTTTAACACCATATTTCTTTGCCTCTGCAAGAATTTCTCTCACATCAGCTTTTGTTAAATGCTGTTCAGATACGATAGAAGGATCTGTTTCACATTCAATACGGAAACCTAGGTTTTCTGAGAAATGCATCTGGATAGCATTCATCTTGAAGTAAGACATTTCTCTAATCTGTCTGATGAACCATTCTTTAGAGATGTACTTACGAGCCATATCTACATGGATGCGACGTTCTGCTACATTAGGATAATCAACGATTTCACCATAAGCTAAATTGTTATTATTCGCAATAGCAAGCTGTTCAATAGTACGTAAACCATATAAAACAGCTGTTTCACTTGCCCCAGTTAAATGAATACCAGTGTCATCAATTGTAATCTTATAAGCTTCTTTACTTGTAGTCTTATCAGTAATTTCTGATACAGGCTTAATATCAATAGTGATATCAGTTGGTGCACCATCCTGATTATAAAGCATAGCCTGAGCATCACTAGAAACAATCTGCTTAGCCATGAATTCAGAATTCACTAATTTAACAATTTCAGCAAGTCTTTCATTCTTTAAGTTAGCTTCACTCGCCACAATAACGAACTTAGAATCCTTAGTCATAACCCACGTCTTATCAGATGCATCTTTAGTATATGACTGTAGGATAGGTGTTGTTGCAGCAACGAGCTGTTCATTAGTCATTGTTCTTTCAGTGATAGCTGATGTACCATTGTACGCTTTAGCCACAATAGCACCACTTGAAAGAGTCATAGAAGAAACGAGCATAACGCTCATTAACACACGTTTCATATTATTCTTGTTCATTTTATTATTCCCTATCAAGTAAGAGGCAGGCAAACCTGCCTCTTACGTATTAATTAAATTTTTTTCTCTTTAATGAGATATAAACGATAGCTGAAGCAGCCATTAATGCAACCATAATAAAGATCATAGTAGAATCACCTGTCTTAACAGTGTCGTCCTTCTTATCTTCTGGTTTTGTTTCTGGCTTAGTTTCAGGTTTTTCTGTTGGCTTTTCAGTAGGTTTTTCAGTTGGTTTTTCTGGTTCAATAACAACCTTTTCTTCTAATGCATCTACTGCTTTATTTAACTTAGCTACAGCTTCATCAATTTCTTTCTGAGTTGCATTTTCTAAGTCAATAGCCTTTACTTCTTCAACTACAGCCATTAATGCTGCCCAAGATTCAGCAGTATATTTGCTTTCATCTTTCTTAGCAACAGCTTCAAGAGCTGCATTTAAAGTTTCTGGATTACCTCTAAGAACATTTAATCCTCCGATAGCATCATTTAATGCCTTAGCTGCTTCATTTACTTCTTCCTGAGAAGCATCTTTAGCAAGAACAGCTTTAGCATTCTCTAATGCCTTAGTATAAGCTTCAACGTTCTTCTTAATTGCTTTATTTACTTCTTCTTCAGTTAAAGCATCAGCCTTAGCAACTGCTTCAACAAGATCTTTTGTATTCACTACAGGTGCATCAACTAAGCCCTCAATAGCCTTATTTAAACGATTGATGACTTCTTCATTCTTGATATCTTCAGCAACTAATGCTTTCTGAGCTTCAATAAGAGCTTCTAAGAATTCATCTCTAGATGCAATTGTCTTGCCTTCTAAATCTTCTTCCTTAGCTTTTTCAATTAAATCTTTTAATGTAGTATCTTCATCAATTGCTTCTAATACGAACTCAACTTCAGAAATCTGATACCAAGCTCCATATCCTGAATTGATGTAGATTCTTACATACTTAACTTCCTGAGCATCAAAGTCAAATCTCTTTTCTAATGGATCTGTATCCTTTAATGTTCCAACCTTAGTCCAGTTCACTTTATCAGCAGAAATCTGAACTTCAGCATCACGTAAGATATCACCCTGGGCTGCCTGTACAACATTCACACCTGATAATTTTACTTTAGTTGGGAATGTGAATAATACTTCATCTCCAGCTGTCTGGTTTGCACCAAACCAACATTTAGAATTACGGTTACCGTCAATCATGTTGTTGTATGAGTACCAGCTATAATATCCCTTAGTTGCAGAAATAGTAGGCTTATCTGCAGCTTTCTTAATTAATGCTTTCTTTGCATTCATGATGTTGTTATAAGCAGCTTCAGCTGTTTCAACATCTAGGTTTTCATCTTTAAGAGTGTTCTTTCCGTTATTAACGGCATTCATGTAAGCCTGATATCCAGATGCATAAGCCGCATCACTTACTGGATAATAAGCTTCTACATATAACTTATAGAATTTAGCCTTTACAGCTTTTTCTTTTGCAGTACGAAGTGCAGCTAATGTTTCATCAACTTTCTTCTGTCCTGCTGAAGGATCTTCTTTAACGTCTTTCGCAACGTCTAGAGCTTCCTTATATTCCTTCACTGTTTCAGGAATATAATCTTTAATCACTAATGCATTATTCACTTCGTTGATTAATGCTTCCTTATCAGTAAATGTCTTATAAGTTAAAGTGATTGTTTTATTTTCTTTATATACGCCTGTTAATGATTCACTTGCCTTTTCGAACTTATAACCATAAAGTTCCTTAGGTTCAATAGTGTATTCATTGTCCTTTAAACCATATAAAGTTTCTGTAGGTTCAATTGTCTGTCCAAATTCATTCTTATATTCAATTGTAAGTGCAACAGACTGTCCTTCATAAAGAACCTGACCTGGTTCTGGTAGAACGCTCTTATAACCAGGAACGCGTCCAATCTTATCAAATGCTTTCTTTACATCAGCATATTCAGGCATTGAATCTGATGTGTTCCACATCTTATAAGCAGTTGCACGTGTTCTATAGAAGATGTTATTGGCCACTGAATCCTGTGTCATATAACCTGGAACATCACACCAAACTGCATAAGAACCACCCTTTATGAAGTTTGCGTAAGGTTTGTTATAAGTCTGTGGAATACCACCCTGTAATGTTGAGAACTTACCAGGATGCCATTCTTTATAAATTCTATCTCCTTCAGGACATGCATTTTGTAACCACCAAGAAGATAATACATAATACATGTAAGTGTCAGAGAAGTTTATAACTCTGTTACCATTCTGTACAAACTTTTCGATACTTGCACAGTTTTGTGGAGCAGCCCAATAACAGATTTCGATATCTGGATCTAACTTATATCCAGTATAATTTCCATACATTACACCATCGTTCCAAGTTCTAGGAGTCATACCCTTTGACTTAGCGATTGCAGATACTTCATTGAAATATTCCATGATTTGTACATACTGTTCATTAGAGAAGTTAGAGAATTTTTCTAAGAATTCATCTCCACCAATGTTAAATCTCTTACATCCAGCTTCTGAGAAGAAATCGATAAATTCAGTCATTAAATCGATTAAGAAACCACGTGCTTCATCATTTGTAAAGATATTGAAGCACTGTGCTCTTCTACCATCATATGGAAATAAGCTTGCACAGCTATAATCAGATGGTAAATATCTTAGAACTGCACCAAGGTGACCTGGAGAGTCTAAAGATGGGATAACTTCAATATGATATTCATTCGCAACCTGAATAATTTCTAACATATCCTGTTTAGTTAAATACTGGTTGTTGACATACTGGAAGCCATCAATTGCTTCAAGAGTATCACTCTGTAATCTGAAACCTTCATTTTCAGAAAAATGAAGCTGAATTGAATTGTATTTCTGCCAAGATAAATCCTTGATTAATGAAATGATCCAATCCTTTGTGAAGAACTTTCTTGCACAGTCCAAATGGAATGAGCGGTCTTCTACATCAGAATAGTCAACAATATTTCCCTTAGTTAAAACATTGTCACCTTCAATTAACATCTGGATCACAGATGTTAAACCATAATAGATTCCTGTTTCATCTTCTGCAGAAATAGTAATATTATTCTTAATATCTACTGCATAAGCATCATTTTTACCAGTTAAATCTGGGTTAGTTCCCATTTTTACGATGATGTCATTGTCTGCAGCATTTTCTAATGTACCGAAAACAATCTGTGGTGCTTCTGATAAAACACCTCTGTCTGCTAACTGCGAACTTGCACGTTTCAAATCACGTAATAACACTTCATTATTAAGTGTCTTTTCATTTGAAACCACAAGTAGACGGCTCTTCTTCGGCAATGTAAATGTGTCTGAATCCTTTGTGTAGCTCTGCACATTTGGATAAATCACATTAGGTGCCGCAAAAGCTGGTGCAGCTGCAGAAGCAACTCCCGATAGCGCAATAATTGCAGCTAAGCCTACTTCAACAATTTTTTCCCTTTCATTATTTCACCTCTTTCTTTGTTGATAAGACTAAAGATTTCACCTCCACTCTTAAATTTGATAGATTGAAACAAAAAAAAGACCGCATTCACAATACCCTAAAAAGGGCCTATGAATGACGGTCTTGCCTACTTAAAGTAACAATCCTTCGACAACAGTATACATGAGTTTTAAACGATATGTCAACAGTGCACGCTTACAATTTGTAATATTATTTCATTGTCTTTATTGTCGTTATACACTTTATTAAAAACGGATTTATATTGATAAATAGGGGGGGGGATTTTTCTATATTTAATTTTAAAACATATCGTCACTATTCTTTTCTATTACCTTTCTAAATACCTCATTGAGTGGTTCCCATGATGTTTCTCCATCAATAAAAGAAGATACATCTCTTTCTTCTAAATTAGTGAATATAAACTCATCTAAAGAGGAAATATGATCTACATACTTCTTCTCATTACTATTCTTCTTGATCATTAATAGTTTATTCATATGTTCTCTTAATTCATTAGGCAGTTCACATTCTATCAGCCTCTCTATTTCTATTGGAGGCTGCTTTTTATTATGTACAATATATTGACTAGATAAGATGCAACGAAGAATATAGAGATACTTCTTCACAGGTACTTTGTCTTTATTCATATATTTCAATGATGTTTTTGCCATTCTTTGATAATGACAATAGAGTTTCTTCTGTGAAAAATAGAGAGGAATCACTTCTCTAATATAAGAGGCTTCCTTTGTTTCTTTATACACAATAGGTGATGCAAACCACTCAAGTAATGAAGGATTAGACTTATAAAGAAGTTTTAATGCCTTCTTAATATCCCAACCACTTATATCAAACACATCATCTATAGGTAACTGTATAACATCTGATTTTTCTTCCAAACATAGATACTCATTCTTATCTCTTACATAGATAAAACGCACATCATAATCACTATCAATTGATTCAAAGCCCCAGGCACGACTTCCTGACTCAACCGCATAAATGATTTTTACATCTTCTTTCTTTTCAATCTCATTAAGCTTATTTATTATTTCTTGTCTCATCTCCATGCTCCTTATAGTTATATACAGGCTTTAACACCTCTATTACATCTACTGTTTCTTTAATAACATCTAGTATATCTTCTACTGATTTATATGCCTGTGGTGCTTCATCCAATGTATCTAGAGAAATAGAAGTTGTATAGATTCCTTCCATAGACTTCTTATACTCCTTGATATCCAACATTTCTTTTGCCTGCTTGCGTGATAGTATTCTTCCTGCACCATGTGGTGCTGAATAGTTCCACTCCCTATTTCCTTTACCTATACCTATAATAGATCCATCTCTCATATTCATAGGAATAAGAACCTTTTCACCCTTTCTTGCACGTATAGCTCCTTTTCTTAGTATCATCTCATTGATATCTATGTAGTTATGAATGGTATGAAAAGAGTCTATTTCTGTAAGAGATGCCTTATCCATTATCATATTGGCTATTAATACTCTATTTCTCATTGCATACTTCTGACATATCTCTATATCATGAAGATAATCATTTAGTGCATCTCCATATAACCAGCACAAGTCTTCTGGAATATCTAAAACTCCATAACCTTCCTTAAGTTCGTCTAATGCGTGATTAATTTCTTTGGTTTTACCAAGTTCTTTATATTCTTTAATTATCTCCTGGCGTCTTAATGTATATTCATCCCATCCTCTATGTAGATTAATGGCACGTCTTTGATATATTTCTGCTACCTGTTTTCCAAGATTACGACTACCTGAATGAATAACCAAAAAGTAATCACCACTCACAGACTGTTCAATTTCTATAAAATGATTTCCACCACCTAATGTGCCTAATGACTTTTCTAGATGAGATAATTTCTTAAGAGATGAATAACATTTTAGCTTTGTTAAATCAAATGATTCTATCGGAGTTTCCCATACATTCATTCCTGAAGGAATCCATGAACATACTTCATCAATCTTCTTAAAATCAATTTCTTTATTTAACAACTTCACTGTATACATCCCACAACCAATATCCACACCTACAATATTAGGACATACCTTATCCTTAATCGTCATTGTAGTACCAATCGTACAGCCTTTTCCTGCATGTACATCTGGCATTATACGAATCTGACTTCCTAATGTAAGATCATAATCACACATTCTTTTAATCTGTTCTAAAGCTTTTTCATCTGTCTGTGATGCAAAACAAATCGCATTATTTTTCTTTCCTCTCATTTTGACCATCGTCCTCACCTCAGCAATATCATATACAAGATAAGAACTATTTTCGTGGATAAAAAGTTGCGAACTATGATAGAATTATATTCAAGGAGGGAAATCCCATGTTTGATCTAATGTTTACAATAGTTCCTGTATTAGTAATAGGAATGTTCATCTATGTTATAGTCAGTGGTATTGGTTCCTGGCATAAGAATAATAATTCACCACGCTTAAGTGTTCCAGTAAAGATAGTCACTAAACGTGCAGATACTATGTATACACACCAAGAGGATATGATGTCAACATCACATACAACCTACTACGTGACTTTTGAAGTAGAAAGTGGCGATAGAATAGAACTTGTAGTACCAAGTCGTGAATATGGATTTATGGTAGAAGGAGATCAAGGAACTCTTACATTCCAAGGAACAAGATATTTATCATTTGATAGAAATTACTAAAAGGGCGAATAAACGCCCTTTTTTAAATGTGATATGCTTTTTGTTTTTTTAATCTTTGTCTTATAAGTTGTTTGAATTCTAGTGGTTCTATTACCTTAATCATAGGTCCAAATGACAACAAACGAATTACCATCTCTGTTTTATCTGATTCATCATAGAAAAGTTTAACTGTATAAGTCTTTTCCTTCTTTTTTGTTTCTTTTTTAAAATGGGCAAAGTGAAGAAGAACTCTATCCAGTGTATTTCTTTCATTCTTTAATTCTATCAAGACATATTTTTCTACTCTTTGTTTATTTGTGGTAGAAACATTATGATCAGTCAAATGACATTCTTCTATTCTTGAAACATTGATTACTGTTCCATCATATGCAACTAAACGGAACTTATCATCCTTCTCTGAATATTCTAATAGTTGTGGTAAAACAAAACTTGTTTTCTGCTTCGTTTTCCATACAACAACTAGACCAGACTTCTCTTTAATGGCCTGCATGATGATATGAAAATTCTTCTGATACTGTAAGTCTGTATAAGAATCACCATCACTATATTGATCGTAAATATAAATATCATCAGGTGTAAAGAGTGGTGCCACATCATCTAGAAAAGCCCAGGAATAAGAAAATAACTGTATACGAGGATCTAATGAAATAGCCTTTAACCATCTCTTTTGTAGAAGTGTCAAAGGATAAGTAGAGACATCTATATTCTTTATAGGCCATCTTTCTAATGCTTCTTCCAACATCATAAAGCTTTCTTTAAACGCATTCTCATTTATTATTTCATATACTTGAGTAAACGAAGACTGTATAAGACAAGTCACTGTCTTATAGTAAAGACTATAAATTTCATGAAATATCATCTTCTTCCACCTCATAATAACGATACATTTCTTCTAAATCCTTCTTAAATTGATTTTCTATTTCTTTATTAGATATAGAAATAGATTGAATACGACATATAAATGTACGAATCCAGGGAACCATTTCCTTTACATCGTACACTTCTGCATAAAAACGACTTGTATTCTCATTCAATCTTTCTACATGCCCACATCTCTTCTCACGTAATAATCGTCTATATATATGTTCTTCCCATGGTTCATGATGTAGAGTAAATTCTACTGTTTCTAAAGAACCATTAGATAAACTTACACCCCATAGATGTTTCTTCATTTCTTCTAATTGTTTTCTATATAAATCAAAGTTTTTTTCTTCTTCTAAGCACTTAATAGAAATAATATGATCTAGACGAAATGAATACATCTTTTTACTTTGACATATATAAGCTACCAAATACTGCCTACCGTCCTGCACACTTACAAAGATACTAAGAGGGAGCACCTTTATTCTATTACGTGATGTTTTTAAAGAAACATATTTATGCTCATGTATCGCATTCAATAAATCATAAAGCACTTCACTCTCTAATACCTGAGTCAAATAATGGTGTTTAAATCCAAAAACAGATTCTTCTTTCTCCTGTTTATCAAGTATATAAGAACCAATCACACCACAAGGAGATACTTCACTAAAGAAATCAAGAATATCATGAGAAATGATATAATCTTCACTTAATTGATAAAAGTTCTTCTTTCCTTTTTTATTTGTGATAATAACTCCTTCTCTAACATATTCTTTTAGTTTCTTTCTAAGTGTTGATTCATCATAGAGATAAATATGATTTGTCTTCTCATCTATTTTATCCATGAGTTCACTCATGGATAAAGGTGTATGAAGTAAGTCTAATATAAGAAAGTGAAGAATGATATCATGATCAGTAAAGCTTTTTGTTTTCCATACTCTATATAAGGGATTATGCTGCGTGATACGTGTATCAATAGATAGGTAAGGAACCTTACCACTTGGTGTTATATGATAGTCGATATAATCACTCATATAACTTTCTATACGTCTTTTTTCATTATCATAAGAACGTGAACTTTTAATTGTATAGTCCTGTCGACTCTTGAATCCATTGATGTAGAATTCTCTAATATATCCACGTATTTTATTGAAGTTCTTAACTGGTTCCTTATACATAATCTCAACTCATTTCCTAAATCAAATGATACTTCTTCAAATTGTCTTTTATCTCTTCTTCTACATTACTATGATGTCCACCTAACTCAATAGAAGGTTTTGTCTTCCCATGGAAATCACTCCCACAAGTATAAAGAATACTCAATTCTTTTGCCTTATTATAGAAGTACTGATTTACTTCTTCTGGATGATAACTAGAGAAACATTCTACACCTTGTAATCCTAGTTCTACCATTTCATTTAATAATTCAAACTGGCCTTTAAGATTATTACCAGGATGGGCTAAGACTGCGACTCCACCATGCTCATTAATCAGTTTAATTGTATCTTCTAATGTAGGAAACTTAATCTCTGTATAACAAGGTTTACCCTGTGCATAATAATCCCAATAGAAATTCACAAAAGGATTATCACTTCTAGACTCACCTTCTCTATAAGGCTTTAATAATTCATTATCTAAATAACGTGGATCATTTAATAATGCTTCACCAAACATTTCTCCCGTATATACACCATTAGAAGACAAAGCATCTAATTGTGCTTTCTCTAATTCAAAACCTAAATCATTAGTCAGTTCTAGTTTCTTTAAGCTACATGCCTGTTCCTGTTTTTCAATACTTTCACCAAGCTTATTAAATTCTTCTGAATCATCAATACCATATCCTACCACATGAAGATTCACACCCTTATAGGTACAATCTACTTCAATGGCTGGTATATAAGTCATACCTAATTCCTTACATCTTAAAGATGCTTCTTTATTGGCTTTAATCCAGTTATGATCCGCAATAGCCATAATCTGGATACCTGACTGATGACACATATCTACTAACTGCGTAGGTGTATATTCACCATCATCACTATAAAAACTATGCATATGTAAATCAACAATACTCATATAATACCTCCTCTCATATATATTCATCATATCATGAGATAAAAGATAATCTTCAGACAATTCATGTTATGAAAATATATTTTACGTGATAAGCATTAATCATTATGATAATTTATTTAAAAAGAGTTGGTTTTATAAAAAAAGATGCCACATTAATTAAGGCATCTTTGGTGCACTTTCACTAATCATCTTGGCGACTTCCTGTGCAGGTACAAGTTTTCCTGTCTTTTCCCAATTAATAAATGTATTGAGTAAAGCACCTGCATAGTAATACGCACGATAAATCATATCTTTATGATCAGAATAGAGTTCTACCATGAAATGGTTGACTGCATTCACTAATACAGAATAAAGACCTTGTCTTTCCATGATAATAAAGAATGTCGCATACTGATCAAAGAATTCTATCGAAAACAAGATATGTGAATACTCCATGAAACGTTCTCCTTTAGGACGTTTTTTATGTTCTGTCAAATACTGAATAATGATTTCACGTAGATAGTCTTCTATCGCATTCACCTTAGAATCATAATAATGATAATAAGTCATACGTGAAATACCTGCTTTTTTCGCAATCTGGCTTACTGTAATCTTATCAAGAGAATCTCTCTTCATAAGTTCTACAATCGCTTCTCCTATACACATTCTTGTAAATCTATTTCTTTGTGTTTTCTTATTTACGTCCATAAACTGCACCTCTGAACAAATATTTACATAAACTTTCTCTTTGTAAATTGTATCATTTCACAATTTAAACTACAATAGTATTAATAGGGAGGTTTTTCGCATGAAAAGAAAAATTGTAGCTGACTCATCTTGTGATATGTGGGAATTAAATGGCGTTGATTTTGCAGTCGCACCAATCACTATTTCTACTGATAATAAGCACTATGTAGATAATCAGGAACTAGATGTTCATTTAATGTCTGAAGAGCTTGCAAGCTATAAAGGTACATCACATACTGCATGTCCAAGTGTTGGGTCTTGGTTAGATTGTTATGAAGGATTTGATGAAGTATTCGTTATTACTTTAACTGGTGCTATGTCAGGCACTTATAATTCTGCCATGACAGCCAAAGGCATTTATGAAGAAGAAAATGAAAATGTAAAGGTCCATGTATTTGATAGTTTATCTACAGGTCCTGAAATGAGATTACTTATTGAAAAGTTAAAAAAAATGATTGACGAAGATCTACCATTTGAGGAAATTGTAGAAAAAGGACAGGACTATCTTAATCATTCTAGATTATTCTTCGCATTAAAATCATTACATAACTTTGCGATGAATGGACGTGTTAGTAAAACTGTTGCTTCTGCGATTGGTGTATTAAATATTTCTATTTTCGCAACAGCCAGTGAAGAAGGTACTATTCAGCAGATCAGTAAATGTCGTGGTGAAAAGAAAGTAGTAAAATCTATGATTGAACATCTTGAAAATGCAGGATACCATGGTGGTAAGGTACGTATCTCACATGCAGATAATTTAAAACTTGCACATAGTGTCAGAGATAAGATTTTAGAACTTTATCCGCATGCAGATATTATTGTATATCCAATGGGTGGTCTATGTACTTATTATGCTGAAAAAGGTGGACTACTTGTAGGGTGTGAATGTTAAGCCAGTTGAAAAACTGGTTTTTTTCATATCTAAAATGTATAATACAGAACATAGGAAGGTGAATACTTTGAAGAATAAATTAGTGAAGCTCTTCTTTTCTACTCTCTACTTAAGTGCTTTTACTTTTGGAGGTGGATATGTCATCGTTTCTTTAATGAGAAAGAAGTTTGTAGAGGACTACCATTGGATAGATGAAGATGAAATGTTAGATTTAGTCGCTATTGCACAGAGTGCACCAGGGCCTATTGCGGTCAATGGTGCTATTGTAGTTGGATATAAGATGGCAGGACTACTTGGTATATTCATCTCAGTACTCGCTACAATTATTCCTCCTTTTGTAATCATATCTGTCATTTCTGTCTTTTATGAAATATTTAAGACTAATCTGATTGTATCTCTTATGTTAGAAGGGATGCAGGCAGGAGTCGGTGCAGTCATTGCATCTGTATGCTTCGAAATGGGTAGCGGTCTCTTAAAAGAGAAAAATAAGCTTTATCCTGTTATTATGATTGGTGCTTTTGTCGCCAATTATATATTCAATATCAATGTCATGATAGTCATTATTGTTTGTATCATGATTGGATTACTTTATTCTATGAAAGGAGTACATTCATGATTTATCTACAATTATTCTTAAGTTTCTTGCAGGTGGGTGCATTTAGTTTTGGTGGTGGTTATGCAGCTATGCCGCTTATTAAGCAGCAGGTGATTACAGCCCATCATTGGTTATCTGTCTCTGAATTCACTGATCTTATATCTATTTCACAGATGACACCTGGCCCTATTGCCGTCAATTCAGCAACTTTTGTCGGTATCAAGATTGCCGGCATTCCTGGCGCAATATGTGCCACTATAGGTTGTGTATTACCTTCATGTATTATTGTCGGTATCATCAGTTATTTCTATCTCAAATATCGACATATGGATAAGTTGCAGAGTGTTTTAAAGATGTTAAGACCAGCCGTTGTTGCATTAATTGCGACTGCAGGTGTCTCTATTCTTACCACTGCATTCTTTGGTGAAAGCTTCAATACATTTAAGATCCATCTTGTAGTGATATTTGGTATATGTGTTATATTACTTACTAAGTATAAGTGGGATCCTATTCTTGTCATGCTCCTTGCAGGAGTTATGAATACAATTTATTACTTTATTTAAAAAACGACCGCGAGGTCGTTTTCTTATTTCATTAATTCCTGTGTATGTACTAATTGTGCATAAGCGCCATTATTTTCTAATAATTCATGATGCGTTCCTAGTTCAATGATTCTTCCTTCATCAATAACCGCAATACGATCTGCATTCTTGACTGTAGATAAACGGTGCGCAATCACAATAGTAGTACGTCCCTGTGATAACTTATCAAATGTTTCCTGAATCTTAGCTTCAGTAACACTATCTAATGCACTTGTGGCTTCATCTAGAATAAGAACAGGTGGATTCTTTAAGAATATTCTTGCGATAGAGATACGCTGCTTCTGTCCACCAGATAATAATACACCACGTTCTCCTACATTGGTTTCAAAGCCATCAGGCATTTCCATGATATCATCATAGATTTCCGCTAGTTTTGCAGCTTCAATGATATCTTCCATTGTCGCATCCAATTTACCATAACGGATATTTTCCGCAATGCTATCCGCAAATAAGAAGACATCCTGTGAGACTACACCAATATTGTTGTGTAATGATGTTTGAGTTACATCTCTGACATCATGACCATCTACTAAGATAGCCCCTTTAGTAACATCATAGAATCTAGGAATAAGCTGAGATAAAGTAGTTTTACCTCCTCCTGAAGACCCTACTAACGCAAGTGTTTCACCTGGATGAATATGTAAATCAATATCTGTTAAGATATTTCTATCTTCTTCATACGCAAAGCTGACATGATCAATATCAATCTGTCCAGATACATTTGTAAGTTCTTTTGCATCAGGACGATCTTCTAATTGAGGTTTTGTATTAAGTAATTCTACAAAACGATGAAGACCAGCAGTCCCATTCGCAAATAATTCCGCAAAGTTAGATAACTTACGTACTGGATTCACAAATGTAGAGACATATAAACTAAAAGTAATCAAATCAATTGTATCCATCTTGCCCTGCATAATAAGAGCACCACCTACCGCAATAACGATGAGTGATAATGTACACATAAAGAATTCCATAATCGCATTAAAGCGACCCATAGCTTTATGGAACTGTTTCTTAGATGTTTTATATGTATCATTGGATGTATTGAACTTCTGTTGTTCAATTGTTTCATTCGCAAAAGCTTTGGCTGTTTTCATACCAGTGAGTCCTGATTCGATATCAGTATTGATGACTGCAACCTTCTGTTTAACACGAATTGAAGCTTCACTCATAGAGTGACGTGATTTCCATACAACAAGTATGAAAACAGGTATCATAATCGCAATAACTAAAGCTAAACGCCATTCAATTGTGAACATGATAATAATAGAACCAATAATAGTCACAGTAGAGATAAATAAATCTTCTGGTCCATGATGTGCAAGTTCTGTGATATCAAATAAATCAGTCGTTAAACGGCTCATTAACTGTCCAATACGATTATTATCAAAATAACCATAACTTAATGACTGCATATGTTCAAATAAGTCTTTACGCATATCTGCTTCTACAAGAATTCCAAATGTATGTCCATAATAACAAATTATATAAGTAAAGAATGAACGCACTAAATAAGCCAATAAGAAAATAATCATAACCATCCAGAATGTCTTATAAATACTATTTGGTAGTAATGTATACATACACCATCTAGAGACAAATGGAAAAGCGAGATCAATTAAAGAAATCATTAACGCACATGCAAGGTCCAAAAAGAATAGACGACGATGTGGTTTAAAGTAAGATATAAATGTTTGAAAATCAGTTTTTTGTTTCATAGTGATCCTCCCCCAGATTATTATGCCATATTTCAAGCTTAAAGTAACTCATAATGTTTCAAAGCTTTATAGATTCCTTCATTATCCACTGTATCAGTGATATAAGTTGCTTTTTCTTTTAAGACATCTACACCATTTCCCATTGCTATGCGTTGTCCTGCTTCTCTAAACATGGCTTGATCATTATAGCCATCACCAAATGCATAGGCATCCTCTTTAGTGAGTGAGAAATGATCAATAATATACTTGATTGCATGTCCTTTATCAAAGACAAGAGTAGAAGTATCACATGAACCAGTACCACCATGATCATTAATCACACATTCTCCTTTAAAGGCTTCTATCATCGTATCTCTCTTTTCTAACGTATCATAGAAGAAATCACATGTATAGTAAGTACCTTCTTCGTCTTTAATATGTTCTTCACCATATTCTTTCTTTACATGTGTGAGTACATCTCCTTCTAGATGATAAGGGCTAGAGAATGTATCAGAGACAAACAGTCCTCCACATCCTAGATTATCTAGTTTCTTTTTTAGTTCTTCTACTTCAACAGGTGTAAAAGGCACACCATGAAGTTTTTCACTCTTATAACTGATATAACGACCATTACATGAAATAGTACCTGAAACCAGTTTTCCAAAAAGATTCTCTGCATAATAAGGTGCACGTCCTGTGCAGATAAATGTATCATAACCCTTTTCTTTTAATGCTTCTAACGCTTTCTTATTAGATTCTGGAATATGTCCATGAATAGCCAATGTACCATCGATATCAAAAAATAATACTTTCCTCATCATATAGTCCTCCCTTGTATCTATTCTATCAAAAAAAACAGAAGAGATTAATGTCCCTTCTGATTTCTGTATGCATAATATTTTAATTGTGTCTTCACTTTTTGACTGATACATACAAATCCAAGTGAACACAAAGTCACAAGTATATCTCTCATCATATGTATACCTCCTAGTTAGTACATACTAACTATATACAATTTAAGAGACATATGCAAATGATTTATCTTGTATAAATAATGCAGTCTGAGATATGTGTGTCTTCTTCCTGTAGATGATAGATAATCTGACTCACTACATAATAACCATTATTCACAAAGATTTCGATAATACCTTCATCATAATAGATTTCTAAGTCACACTGACCATTTAAGACAGGTGTTTTATGAATATTGTATAAATCATCATTATTTACAGATACAGCTGTACGATCTACGACTAACTGATCATCAACATAAGAAATCTTAACACCACCTAAAGTGATTGTTTCATTGTCTTCTAATGTTGTTTTCATTAAGAAAGGTTCATCAAAATCAATAGTATCTGTTGTATGCACAAATGTATTCTTAATTAATGGATGTACATCCTGATAAACATGTCCGTCTTTATAAGAAAGATGACGTGGCATTGTGAATAAACCAATCCATTCTTCACCTTCTAAGACTTCCTTCATTCTCATCCATCCTAAAATAGTACGTTTATTGTTTTCATCTAAGAATGTCTGAGGGGCATAGAAATCAAAGCCATAGTCAATAAACATAAGGTCTCCTGCCTTAGACATTGTACATGTTTCTTCATCAAAGTTAACTGGCATAATAGCTGCATTACTATTAGGACGTGGATAACCATCTAAGTTTTCAGGTGAGAAAACTAAGAAGTATTGTCCATCTAATTCAAATAAATCTGGACATTCCCACATGTTTCCAATTGAAGAATCGACGAATCTATTCTTATAAGTAAATGTCATTCCATCTTCACTTTCATAGAATAATACTTCTCCATCAAAATCATCCCCATTTGGAACCTTACTTCCTAGGATCATATAAACATGTCCGTTCTTACCTAACCAGACTTTAGGATCTCTTGTATGTTGATCATGTCCTAAAGAAGGATCAGTAATCACATCAACAACCTGATATTTAGATTCTTTGTTGTTGAAGTGGTAACCGTCTTCACTGATTAATAATGCCTGTGATGCGATCAAGTCATCCTTAATAAGTGGCTTATGGATATATTCAGGGTTTTCAATACCATACTTAATGGCAGTGTAATATAAATACATCTTTCCATTGTAGTTAAGTGCTGACCCTGAGAAGATTCCGTTTCTGTCATAATCCTTAGAAGGATATAAAGCGATTGGGAGATGCTTAAATGTCTGAAAATCTTTAGTGACTGCATGTCCCCAATGCATTGTGCCCCATGATGTATCATATGGGAAATGCTGGTAGAAGATATGATATTCTCCATTAAAATAAGTTAGCCCATTAGGATCATTGATCCAGTTTCTAGGTGCTGTAAAGTGTATTTTTGGTCTCATTCTATTATTCCTCCATCTCTATCTTATTATAATGAAATCGGTCACATATTCAACAATAAAAAGAAGTACTTGTTGTACTTCTTAATACTCATACTTCTTTAATTCGCAGTTTTTTATACCAAAGGCAGAAAATTCATCATTGGTCATATCATGGAAATAAGATTCAATAATACGCGAAATACCATTATGGGCAACTAAAAGATAAACATGTTCATCATCCTTCTTCACATCATCTAATAAACTATAGATACGATGAGCAAGATGCAACATTGTTTCTCCTCCCTCAAAAGAGTTCACAAAACATGTCTTTGCCTGTTTGAATTCATCTCCATCTCTAGGTGTAGATTCATATTTCCCAAAGTTCTGTTCCTTAAGTCTCAATTCTTCTCTTGCTGGTATACCTGTTACTTCAGATATATGTAAGGCCGTATCCTTTGCCCGGCTTAATGGTGAATAAAGAATTTGATCTATATGGATATGATGTTCTTTAATATAATGTCCAAGTTCTATAGCCTGCTTATGTCCTAGATCTGTTAAGGCAATGTCCGTTACCCCACAGATCTTATTTTCTACATTCCAGATTGTCTGACCATGGCGTGTAAAATAGAAATGCCCCATTATTTTAAAGCCTCATCAAATACACGTTTGAAGTTTGCCTTGATTGAATCAAAATCATCCTGGATTGTACATTCAAAGCACTTCTCTTTTCCAATAAATAAAGAAGGAACTGCATAATAATCATAATTTTCAGCTAAAGCGACATTTTCACTTTCTTCAATTTTTTCTATATCTAATGATTGATATGCTTTATTTTCTGTCATAAGTTCATCCATCGCTTTTTTTGCCTTCTGACAAAATGGACACTCTTCTAAATAAAACATTGTGATCTTTTTCATATATATCCCTCACTTTCTTATTTCTATTATTCTCTTTTTTATGCCATTTATCAACATATTTGATTTAAATGTAAGTGCTTGTTCTATTAGTTTTAATTTCAAACTAGTATGTTTGTTGTACAATTATGGCGTTTTTGTCATATTTATTGCTAATTTATTTGATTTTTAAAATCAAAGGTCTATAATGCAAGTCAAGGAATAGTTTGATATTCCAAGTAGTGAAAAGGAGAATGATATGAAATCTAATGTTTCAAATCTAGTCAGAGATGCATTGATGTTAGGGGTTCTCATCTGTTTATCACAGATTTCTGTGGCATTGCCTACAGCTGTTCCTATCACATTGCAAACCCTGGCCATCTATCTCATTGCGTGTCTATTGACACCAAATCACGCATTCTATACAGTGCTTTGTTATTTGATTATGGGAGCTATTGGTCTTCCAGAATTTAGTAATTTCAATAGTGGTATGGGTGCTCTTATAGGTCCAACAGGAGGCTTCTTATTCAGTTTTCCTATTATGGCATTAGTGATGAGTACTATTATTACTCATGACCGTTCAGTTAAAGGACATATTCTTGCCATGATTATTGGAACGGCTATTACTTATGGACTTGGAAGTATTTACTTCATGTATACAATGAAAGCATCACTTCTAAGTACATTAATGACTTGTGTATTACCATTCTTACTTGGTGATGCACTAAAGATTGCAGTCAGCTGCATGATCGCATTTAAATTAGAAAAGATTGTATTAAAAAAGACAGTATTGTCATAAGGAGGATATAAACATGACAACATTTGATAAGGTAAAAGATATTATTGTAGATTCACTTAGCTGTGATGAAGAACAGGTAACATTAGAAGCATCTTTAAAGGATGATCTTGATGCAGATTCATTAGATGCCGTTGAATTAATTATGGCTGTAGAAGATGAATTCGATGTACAAATTCCTGATGAAGAAGCCAACAAGATGGCTACTGTAAAGGACATTGTTGATTACTTAGAAGCAAATGCTTAATTTTTTAAATAAATAGTTTGAATTTCAAAGAAAGAAGGTTTTCTATGGATTTAGTCAGAGAGTTGATGGAAGCTTTTGAACAAGCTGATATCGATAAGATGAAAATTGAAATGGAAGGCGTGAAACTTGAACTTGAAAAGAGTCAACAGGTGCAGGTAACTGCACCTGTCACTGTATCTAGTGAAAGTGCGCCTGTTGTTGTACAAGAAGTAAAGGAAGAAAAACCAGTTATTAGTGGTACAGAAGTAAAGGCCCCTCTTGTAGGAGTTTATTATTCTTCTCCTTCCCCAGATGATCAGCCTTTTGTCAAGGAAGGGTCAAAAGTCACTAAGGGACAGACATTATGTATTATTGAAGCCATGAAGGTCATGAATGAAATTAAAGCACCTGTAGATGGTACTGTCCGTTCTCTATTAGTGAAGGATGAAGATTTAGTCAGCTTTGATCAGACTTTAATGATCATCGAGGAATAGTATGTTTAAGAAGATTTTAATTGCGAATCGTGGAGAAATCGCTGTTCGTATTATTCGTGCATGTAAAGAGATGGATATTTTAACGGTAGCCATTTATTCTACGGCTGATCAGAATGCATTACATGTACAGTTAGCGGATGAAGCAGTATGTGTCGGTGGTCCTAAGAGTGCTGATAGTTATTTAAATAAGGAAGCGATTATTACTGCAGCTGTTGAGACAGGATGTCAGGCGATTCATCCAGGTTTTGGTTTTTTATCTGAAAACAGTGATTTTGCAAAACTTGTAGAAACCTGTGGACTTAAGTTTATTGGTCCTAAGGGTGATGTTATTGATGCATTAGGTAATAAATCTAAGGCAAGAGAAATGATGATTGAAGCAGGTGTGCCTGTTGTACCTGGATCTAATGGTTCAGTCAATACATATGAAGAATTAAAAGAAGTTGTGAATGAGATTGGTTATCCTGTGCTTATTAAAGCGAGTGCTGGCGGCGGAGGACGTGGTATGCGTAAGGCCTTTAGTGAAGATGAACTAGAGAATGCCTTTATGACTGCCAAGGCAGAAGCCAAAGCATGCTTTGGGGATGATGATATGTATGTAGAGAAACTTGTATTGAATCCTAAGCATATTGAGTTCCAAATTTTAGCGGATGAACATGGCAATGTAATTCATTTAGGTGAGAGAGACTGTTCTATTCAAAGACGTAATCAGAAAATGATAGAAGAAGCACCATGTAAGGCACTTGATGCATCTTTACGTTTGAAAATGGGTGAATCTGCAGTCAAAGCTGCACAGGGCGCTGGTTATACCAATGCCGGAACTGTTGAGTTTGTTTTAGATGAACACAACAACTATTACTTTATTGAGATGAATACGCGTATTCAGGTTGAACATCCTATTACTGAAATGGTCACTGGTATTGATCTCATTAAGCAGCAGATTCGTATTGCATCAGGTTTACCTTTAAGCTTTAAACAGGAAGATATTACTTTACAGGGTCATTCTATTGAATGTCGTATTAATGCGGAAGATCCCTTCCATAACTTTAGACCATGTCCTGGTCAAGTAAACTTCATGCATTTACCTGGAGGACCAGGTGTTCGAGTGGATACGATGTTATATACAGGTTATACACTCCCTACTCAATATGATTCAATGGTTGCAAAAGTGATTGTCCATGCCCCTACTCGACTAGAAGCAATCAAGCGTATGAGACGCGCTTTAAGTGAACTTGTGATTGAAGGTATTACGACTAACCAGACATTACAGTTCTATATCCTACATCAGCCTGATTATATTAAAGGACATTTTAATACAAGCTTTATTGAAACACATTTAGATGAGATGGTGAGTGAAAATGGATAGTATCTGGAAGAAAAGAAAACAACAATTACAGGACTTTCGTCGTTATTTAAATAAAGACAACAAAGTCAAGAAACAGGAAGTGCCTGATGGGTTATATCAGGCATGTCCTAATTGTAATAATACAATTCGTACACTTGATTTAAAGAATCATTTGCAGGTATGTCCACAATGTGGTCATCACCTCTTTATTAATGCTTATGCACGTTTAGATGCGTTATTTGATCATGGCAAGTATAAGGAATACTACACTTCTATGAAATCAGGAAATCCTTTAGGATTCCCTGGTTATGAAGAAAAACTTGAGAAGTATGAATATAAGACAGGATTACATGATGGGGTTGTAGTGGCAGGTGGTCGTATTGATCATATGCGTACAATTGTCGTTGTGATGGATCATCGTTTTATGATGGCTTCTATGGGTAGTGTGGCTGGTGAAAAGATTACACGTGCAATTGAAATGGCAACAAGAAAGAAATTACCTTTGATTATTTTCACATCAAGTGGTGGTGCAAGAATGCAGGAAGGCATTTTCTCTTTAATGCAGATGGGTAAAACATGTGCTGCATTAAAACGTCATTTAGATGCTGGACTTCTTTATATTTCTTATTTAACACACCCTACAACAGGAGGTGTCACTGCATCATTCGCAATGCTTGGTGATATTAATATTGCAGAACCAGAAGCTTTAGTTGGTTTTGCAGGACCTAGAGTTATTGAAAGTACTATGAAGACAAAGCTACCTGATGGATTCCAGCGTGCTGAATTCTTAGAAGATCATGGCTTTGTAGATATGATTGTGGAACGTGAGAAGATGCGTGACACATTGGCTTTATTATTACGTATGCATGCATAAGGAGGTTTATATGTCTTTAAAGGAAAAGGAAGAAAAGATTGCGGAGCTAGAAAAGAAGCTTGCAATCATTAAGAATGATAGAGAAATAGATTCCAGTAAGATTGAAGAAACAATCAATGATTATAAGAAAGAGACATATTCACATCTTTGTGCATATGATCGTGTTTATCTTGCGAGAAAGCCTGAACGTTCTCATATACATGAGTTTATTGATCATGTGTTTGATGAGTTTGTAGAAATGCGTGGTGATCGTTATTTCAAGGATGATCAGGCAATTGTCGGTGGTATTGGGATGTTTAATAACATGCCCGTCACAATTATCGGACATCAAAAAGGAAGAAGCATTGATGAAAATTTAAAGTGTCAGTTTGGTATGGCAAGTCCTGAAGGGTATCGCAAAGGGATGCGTTTAATGAAACAGGCAGAGAAGTTCCATCGTCCTATTATTACTTTTATTGATACTCCGGGTGCTTATCCTGGTATTAGTTCTGAAGAGAATGGTATTGGTGAAGCGATTGGTCAGAGTCTGATGATGATGAGTGATTTAAAGGTTCCTATTATTGTGATTATTACTGGTGAAGGGGGAAGTGGTGGTGCTTTAGCCCTAAGTATCGGTGATCACTTAGCTATGTTAGAGAATGCGGTTTATTCTGTTTTATCTCCTGAAGGTTTTGCATCTATTCTTTGGAAGGATGTAAAGGGAGAACGCATTGAAGAAGCATGTGAAGTCATGAAGATGACAGCTGAAGATTTATATCATTATGGGATTATTGATGAAATCATCAAGGAACCTCTAGGTGGTATGACTACAAATCCTGTCGCTGTATATAGAAATATACGTAAGGTGATTAGAGAACAGTTAGATATTCTAGTCCCAATGGATGTAAATACTTTAATACGCAAGAGATATAACAGATATCGTAAGATTGGAGAATGGAAGAATGGATAAAGGTATTTCTGTCATCGATACAGGATATTATGTACCTGAGAATGTACTGACTAATGATGATCTATCAAAGATAGTTGATACGAGTGATGAATGGATTTACCCCCGCACTGGTATCAAGAAACGTCATATATGTAAAGATGAAACACTTATAGATATGGCTTATAAGGCATCTTTAAAGGCATTAAACAACATCAATAAAGAAGATATTGGAATCATTATTGTGGCAACAATGTCTTCTCCCTATAATACCCCTTCTATTGCCTGTCTCTTACAGGAACGTTTAGGTTTAAATAATAATGTATTTGCGTTTGATTTAAACGGGGCATGTAGTGGGTTTGTCTATGCATTATCAGTGGCACGTTCATTACTTTATACAAGTGATAAGCGTTATGCCTTAATTATTGGTGCTGAACAGCTTTCAAATCTCATTGACTGGAAAGATCGTACAACATGCATCTTGTTTGGTGATGGGGCTGGTGCTGTTGTCGTAGAGAAAGAAAATAAATTATTTTGTGATTATCAAGGATCAGAAGGCAATGAAGAAGTGCTTTATGGTTTAAAGAATGATTATTTACATATGGAAGGTAAAGAAGTATTTAAGTTTGCGACAAGAGTTCTTCCTATGTGTATAGAGAAAGTATTAGAGAAAGCATCACTTACTAAAGATGATATTGATTACTTTGTGGTGCATCAGGCGAATGAAAGAATTATTCGTCATGTCTATAAGAAAATGAAAATAACATCGGATAAGTTTTATCTGAATGTCGATGAATATGGTAATACATCTGCTGCAAGTATTCCTCTTGTACTTGGAGAGATGAATGAAAAGAAGTTATTAAAAAGAGGTATGAAGATACTCTGTGTTGGTTTTGGTGCAGGACTAACTTATGGTGCCAATCTGATAGAGTGGTAAGGAGAAGACTATGTGGTTAAATGAAACATTAAAGATTAAATACCCTCTTATTCAGGGTGGTATGGCTAATATTGCGACAGGTGCTTTTGCGGCAGCTGTATCTAATGCAGGTGGTTTAGGACTTATTGCAGGTGGTGGTATGTCTCCTGAAATGTTAAGAGAAAATATCCGTGAAGCAAAGAAACTTACTGATAAGCCTTTTGGTGTTAATTTGATGTTATTACATCCTCAAGCAGGAGAAATGGCTGATATTGTGGTAGAAGAAAAAGTACCTGTTGTTACAACAGGTGCTGGTAATCCAGGTATTTATATTAAGAAATGGAAGGAAGCAGGTATTATTGTGATGCCTGTAGTCCCTAGTGTTGCCCTTGCGAGACGTATGGAAAAAGCAGGTGTGGATGCCGTTATTGCGGAAGGAACTGAATCTGGTGGTCATGTAGGAGAATTGACTACTATGGCTTTAGCACCACAGGTAAAGGCTGCAGTGAATATTCCTGTGATTGTTGCAGGTGGGATTGCAAGTGGTAAACAGCTTCTTGCAGCAGTTGCACTTGGTGCTGATGGTGTACAGGTTGGTACTATTCTTCTTGCAAGTACAGAATGTCCTATTCACCAGAACTATAAGAATGCGATTATTAAGGCAAAAGATACTGATACAACAGTAACTGGACGTATTGCTGGAACTCCTGTACGTATCTTAAAGAACAAGATGGCACGTACTTATATTAAGAAAGAAAAAGAAGGAGCCGAAATGATGGAACTAGAGAAGTATACATTAGGTTCTTTAAAACGCGCTGTATTTGAAGGTGATGTAGAAACCGGTTCTTTAATGAGTGGTCAGGTAGCTGGTATGGTGCATGAAGAAAGAAGTCTTAAAGACATCATTGAAGGTTTATTTAAAGAATATGAAGAAGAAAAGAAGCGTGTGATGGAGGTTCATCTATGAAAATAGGATCACATTCTTTATCTCTCCCTTTAATTCAGGGAGGAATGGGTGTTGGTGTTTCCTTAAGTTCTTTAGCTGGAAATGTAGCTAAGAAAGGCGCAATGGGTGTTATTTCTACAGCTCAGATTGGTTTTAAAAAGCCTTCTTTTCTTAAAGATACAAAGAAAGCGAATCTAGAAGCGATTGATGAAGAAATCAAACGTGCTAAAGAGATTTCAAATAATAACGGCATGGTAGCAGTCAATGTCATGGTAGCCTTAAGTGATTATGAACAGCATGTCAAACAAGCTGTTAAGAGTGGTGTAGATGCGATTATTTCTGGAGCTGGTTTACCATTAAAGCTTCCTGAATATGTGGATGAAAAGACTGCCATTGCACCTATTGTATCTTCTGGTAAGGCTGCACGTTTGATATTAAACAAATGGAAACGTCAATATGATCGTACAGCTGACTTTATTGTGATTGAAGGATATAAAGCAGGTGGACATCTTGGATTTAAGAAGGAAGAACTATTAGAGAATACATGTGCTTCTCTAAAGGATATCTTGAAGGATGTTAAAGAAGTTGTAAAAAGCTTTGAAGAGCTATTTAATCATTCTATTCCAGTCTTTGTAGCTGGTGGCATCTATACTAATGAAGATATTAAAGATATGTTAGAAGCAGGTGCGGATGGTGTTCAGATGGGTACACGTTTTATTGGTACTTATGAATGTGATGCTTCAATGGAGTATAAGAATTATTTTATTAATGGTAAGAAGGAAGATATCAAAATTGTACAGTCTCCTGTTGGTATGCCAGGACGTGCTTTTATGACACCTTTTATGGAAAAGACACATCCTATCAAGAGATGTTTTAGATGTATTGCGAGCTGTGATATGAAGTCTATTCCTTATTGTATTACTCAGGCTTTAATTAATGCGGTGAATGGTGATTGTGAGAATGGTCTTGTATTTACTGGCACAAACGGATATCGCATTGACAAGCTTGTACATGTAAGTGATCTGATTGATGAATTAATGGAGGGTATTGTATGAAACTCGGTTTTATCTATGCAGGACAAGGAACACAATATGTAGGTATGGGACAGTCTTTTTATGAAAATGATGAAGACTGTAAGAACCTATTAGATAATGTGAAATTAGATTTTGATTTAAAGGATATCATGTTTAATAGTGATGAAAAGACTATTAGTACTACACGTTTTACTCAGCCTGCAATGGTAGCTGTTGCCAATATGGCGACTCTTCTTTTAAAGAAGAATGGTATTACACCTGATTATGTATGTGGTTTATCTTTAGGTGAATACAGTGCTTTAAGTGCAGCAGGTGTATTTGATCCTGAAACAGCAATCCAGGTTGTAAGAGAAAGAGGTCTCGCAATGGAAAAAGCAGCTGAAGGTGTTGAGAGTGCCATGATGGCTATTCTTGGACTTGAACGTGAACCATTACTTGATATATGTGTTGGCTGTGATGGGTATGTTTCTATTGCGAACTATAACTGTCCAGGACAGTTAGTTATTGCAGGAGAAAAGAAAGCAGTAGAAGAAGCTGGTCAGAAGGCATTGGATCATGGTGCAAGAAGAGCTGTACCTTTAAATACAAGTGGTCCTTTCCATACATTGTTATTAAAGGATGCAAGTGCAAGACTTCATGAAGTATTTAAAGATGTTACATTCCATGAAATGAATGTACCAGTAATCTTCAATTGTACTGGTAAGGTATTAGAAGATTGCAGTGTTCAGGAGATGTTAGAGAAACAGGTCATGAGTCCTGTATATTTTGAAGATAGTATTCGTACTATGCTTAATAATGGTGTGGATACAATTATAGAGATTGGACCTGGTAAGGTATTAAGTGGTTTTGTCCGTAAGATTGATAGAAAAATCAAGACATATCAGGTAGAAGATATGGCTTCTTTACAGAAGTGTGTGGAGGCATTAAATGAAACTAAGTAATAAGGTTGCCCTTGTCACTGGGGGGTTAAAAGGTATTGGACGTGCGACAGTGATGGAACTTGCCATGCAGGGTGCAGATATTGCATTAAATTATCGTGCAAGTGAAAAGAATAAAGTATTAGCTGAAGAATTAGTAAAAAAGCTTAAAGATCTTGGTAGAGATGTATTATGTGTTGAAGGTGATATTTCTCATGAAGAGGATGTAGAAAACATCTTCAAGAGTATCAAGAAGTATTTTGGACATCTTGATATTCTTGTGAATAATGCAGGTATTACAAGAGATCAGTTAATTTTAAGAATGAAAACTGAAGACTTTGATGCCGTTATTAATACAAATCTTAAGGGAACTTATTTATGTATGAAGCAGGCAAGCCGTTTAATGATGAAACAGAAGTCTGGCCATATTATTTCTTTATCTTCTGTCGTAGGTGTGATTGGTAATGCCGGACAGGTCAACTATGCAGCAAGTAAAGCAGGTGTCATTGGTATGACAATGTCTCTTGCGAGAGAATTAGGTCCTAGAGGTGTGACTGTGAATGCAGTAGCTCCTGGATTTATTGAAACTGATATGACAGAAGTATTAAGTGATGAAGTAAAAGAAGGTTTAAAGGCATCTATTCCTTTAGGTACACTTGGGCATGTAGAAGATGTCGCAAAGACAATCGCATTCCTAGCAAGTGATGATGCAAAGTATATTACAGGACAGACCATTCATGTAGATGGTGGAATGGCTATGTAAGGAGGAGCTTATGACAAAACGTAGAGTAGTAGTTACAGGTATAGGAACAATTAATCCTATTGGACATAATGTAGAAGAAACATGGAAGTCTATTGAAGAAGGAAGATGTGGTATTGCGCCTATTTCTTTATTTGATACAAAAGGTATGAAGGTCACTCTTGCAGGTGAAGTTAAAGACTTTGATGTCACAAAGTATATTGATAAGAAAGAAGCGAAGAAGATGGACCGCTTTATCCAGATGGGGATGATTGCATCTCACGAAGCAATGCTTGATAGTGGTCTTGATATCAACAACATTGATTCTCATCGTTTTGGAGTGATTGTATCAAGTGGTATTGGTGGTTTAGGTTCTATCGAAAAGAACTATCAGACAGGAGAAAAGAGAGGTTTTGATAGAGTATCTCCTTTCTTTATTCCTATGACTATTTCTAACTTAGCAGCTGGTCATATTGCGATTGCTTATCATGCGCAAGGGTTATGTACCTGCCCAGTAACTGCATGTGCAGGTGGTACAAATGCGATTGGTGATGCATTTAGAAATATTCGTGATGGTTATCAGGATGTCATGATTGCGGGTGGATGTGAAGCATCTGTAACTCCTTTAGGTATTGGTGGATTTACTTCTATGAAGGCTTTAAGTGATGCCGCTGATCCAAACCGTGCTTCTATTCCTTTTGATAAAGAAAGAAATGGTTTCGTTATGGGTGAAGGAGCAGGTATTCTTATTCTTGAAGAATTAGAACATGCCTTAAATAGAAGTGCGCATATTTATGGTGAAATGACTGGTTATGGTGTAAGCTGTGATGCCCATCATATTACTGCCCCACTTCCTAATGGTGAAGGTGGTGCCTATGCCATGCAGAATGCATTAGATGATGCAGGTATCAGTTATGATGTGATTGATTATATTAATGCGCATGGTACTTCTACTCATTTAAATGATTTATGTGAAACTGAAGCGATTAAATCAGTATTTAAGGAACATGCATACAAACTTGCAGTAAGTTCTACTAAAGGTCATACAGGACATTGTTTAGGAGCTGCAGGAGGTATTGAAGCAGTACTATCAGTATTAGCCTTAAAGCATGACTTTATTCCTCCTACTTTAAATTATCAGGTAAAGGATGAAGAATGTGATTTAAATGTAGTACCAAATATTGGTGTTAAGAAAGATCTTCATTATGTCATGAGTAATTCATTAGGTTTTGGTGGACATAATGCAAGTATTATATTCAAGGAGTATGACAATGGAACTAAATAGTAATGAAATTGCGAAAATTAATCCTCATCGTTATCCATTTGCGCTTGTAGATCGTATTACTGATTATAAGCCAGGAGAATATGCGAAAGGCATTAAGTGTGTCAGTGTGAATGAAATGCAGTTTATGGGGCATTTCCCAGAGCACCATGTGATGCCAGGTGTATTAATTGTAGAAGCTTTAGCACAGACTGGATGTATTGCGATATTAAGTCAGGAAGAACATCAAGGTAAGATTGTCTTCTTTGCAGGAATCAATAAATGTAAGTTTAAAGGTCAGGTCATTCCTGGAGATGTGATGGAATTAGAATGCACACTCACAAGAATGAGAGGTAAGATCGGTATTGGTGAAGCAAAAGCAACAGTCAATGGTAAAACTGTTGTACAGGCTGAACTCACTTTTGCGATTGGTGACTAATGAAATATATAGAATTTGAAGAAATTGATTCTACTAATACGTATATTCATGATCATTATCAGGAATTAGATGATGATACAATTGTCCGTGCACATTATCAAACTCATGGTCGAGGACGTTCTAATCATATCTGGGAGGCAAATAAGAATGAACAGCTTCTCTTTAGTTATTATATGAAACAGAACGTGGATCCTTTAAAAGTGTCTGCCATTATGGCTTATGCGATTGTGACAGTTCTAAGAATGAAACAGATCAATGCATTCATTAAGTGGCCAAATGATATATATGTAAATAATCAGAAGATTGCAGGTATTCTTGTAGAGACGATTTATGAGAATACTTTACAGGGTATTATTATTGGGACAGGGTTAAATATTAGTAAGGGTTCTTACTATTCTCTATCTGATGTAATAAATCATCCTATTGATAAAGAAAAGCTGATGTTAAATATTATTGATACATTTAAGAATATGCTTCATATGCCTTTTGCATCTTTATTAGATGGCATGAATCGTCATTCTTATTTAAGAGGTAAGACAATTCCCTATAAAGAGTATGGTTTAGTGAAATTCTTATATTTAGATGAGAATTGTCATCTTGTGATAGAGGATGAAAACAAGAAAAAACATACGATTCTCTTAAATGAATTATCATTAGGTCGTATATAATTAGTCTTCTCAAATATGTGATAAAATTGTAGAATAGAGTCAAGGAGTGGAATTATGGACGCGAAAAAGAATAATTTAATGGATTCTATTAATACAGTTTTCAAACTCGCCATTAAAGTACAGGAAGATTATATTAAGTATAGTCCTTTTCCTGAATTATCAATGAATGAAATGCATATTATAGAGGCTGTAAGTAAGCAGCAGTTTCCTACTATGACAAATGTTGCAAAGACATTAAAGGTAACTGTAGGAACATTAACTACTAATGTGAAGACTATTGTGAATAAAGGTTTTCTTACAAGAGAACGTTCTTCTGCAGATCATCGTGTCACATATCTACGTATTACTGATAAGGGATATCAGGCATTAGAGGTTCATAATCAATTCCATAGAGAGTTATCTGACCTCTATAGTCAGCATATTCCTGATGAAATGATTGGCTGGGTATATGATACAATAGAAAACGTCATAGAAGACTTAAAAGAATACCAGAAAAAACTTAACAAATAATATAACCCCCTATAGAAGTTAATTCTTCTATAGGGGGTTCTTTTAACTTAATTTATTTCATTTTAACTTTGCGAATGTTAATGTGTAAATTTTTAAGTTAAATAAAAAAATCCTCCAGATGATACATCTAGAGGATATTCATAAGATGTGCCCACCTTCAAGTAATAGATATATTACTCGAAGAAGCAAAATAAATAATATGAGTATAAACCACGCTTTGAATTCTTTCATGCCCTTAACCTCTTAAAAGAGATTATACCAGACAGTTATGGAATTATTGTGTACTTTTAGATATTATAGCCATGATCCATAGGACCACTTCCCTGACCTAAATCTAACATGGCACCTATTGCACCAGAAAGATATGTTTTAGCATTTTTAACTGATTCTTCTAGTGTATAGCCTTTAGCCAAGTTGGATGCAATCGCACTTGATAAAGTACATCCTGTACCATGTGTATTACTGTTGTCTATTCTATGTCCTTTAAACCAAGTACCCTTTTCACCATTGTATAAGTAGTCATTGGCATCATTTAATTGATGTCCACCTTTGACTAATACAGCGCAATGATATGTGTCATAGATCTTCTTAGCCGCTATTTCCATATCTTCTACAGTCTTAACTTCCATATCAGTGAGTACTTCTGTTTCTGGAATATTAGGAGTAATGACTTCAGCAATAGGAAGTAATTCTTCCTTTAATGTAGAAATAGCTTCATCACTAATAAGCTTTGCGCCACTTGTCGCAACCATGACTGGATCTACCACAATATGCTTCGCATCATAATGTTTCAACATTTCTACAATAGTATGAATAAGTGCTTTAGAAGACACCATACCAATCTTAACAGCTTCAGGATAGATATCATCAAATACAGCACGAATCTGGCTTTCTAAGAACTTTGGAGTAACATCCATAATATCTGTCACACCCGTTGTATTCTGGGCTGTGAGGGCTGTAATAGCGCTCATACCAAATACTTTATTAGCAAGCATTGTCTTTAAGTCTGCTTGTATTCCTGCACCACCACTAGAGTCACTACCGGCAATAGTTAAACATGTATGCATTGTTTCATAAAGTGCATCTACACGCTTCTTTAAATCAATAGTAGCCTGTTTGATATTCTTCTGACCAAATAAAGCACTAATAACCGCAATACCATCAATACCTGTATCTTTAAGTAATAAGCAGTTATCATAACTAATTCCACCAATGGCTACCATTGGAAGATCCACTGTTTCAGTCATTTCTTTTAAACGCTTGATACCTAATACTTCTGCATCATCTTTAGAAGATGTAGGGAAAATAGCCCCTACACCTAAATAGTCTGCACCTTGTTCTTTCGCAATTCTTGCTTCTTCTATAGTATGTGCACTCACACCAATGATCTTATCTGGTCCAAGTATTTCTCTCGCCTTCACGCAAGCCATATCATCCTGACCTACATGAACACCATCTGCATCTATTTCCTTAGCGAGCATGACATTATCATTAATAATAAATGGTACATCAAATAAACGACATAGTTCTTTAATATTCTTTGCTTCTTCATAGAAAGAGGCTTCATCTAGGTCTTTTTCTCTTAGCTGAAGACAAGTAGCACCACCCATTAAAACATCTCTTACCTGCTCATAGAGAGTCTGTTCTCCTGTCCAATGACGATCAGTCACAGCATAGAGTCTCAACATATCATTATTGAACTTCATATTTACCACTCTTTTCTAATTCTTCATCAGTCATATTGAATAATGCATCAATTAAATAAGTACGAAGTGTTGCATTACCTTCGCCTTCTTTTAATTTAGATGCACCAATTTCACCCGCAATACCCATGGACATAACAGCTGCTGCAGCACTATCTACACTATTTTCTACTGTTAAGAAACAGCCTAAGATACCTGATAACATACATCCAGTACCAGTAATGGCACTCATTTCTTTACATCCATTATTGATCATATAGCACTTATTACCATCTGTGACATAATCTACAGGACCAGTCACAATAATAATTGTATTCAATTCTTTTGCGAATGCTTTGATATCATCAATGAGATCATGTGAGTTCTTCTGATCTTCCACAGATGCATCTACACCTTTAGTATGACCTGTACCAGCCATTAAAGTCTTGATTTCTGAAACATTCCCTTTGATAGCATCAAAATGAATCTGTTCTAATAGTTCTTTACATGTATTAGTACGTAAATCAGTCGCACCAGCACCTACTGGATCTAATACAGTAATATGATGACATGCATTAGATGCCTTACCTGCTTCAAACATAGAAGCAATCTTCACTTGATTAAGAGTCCCAATATTAATATTTAATGCATTACTGATAGAAGTCATCTGAGCCACTTCTGTGATCTCATCTGACATAATAGGACTACCACCAATTGCAAGAATCGCATTGGCTACATCATTCACTGTTACATAGTTAGTGATGTTGTGTACTAATGGTTTTACTTCTCTTAATTTCTTAATGTAGTTCATATTCTTTTCCTCCATAAAAAAGAGCACGCTGAAAGAAGGTGCTCATAAAATTCCTACGTTGGCATTATCCAAATCAGGTTTCATGGTCAAGACTTATGTCTACTCTCAGCAAATTAGCTCCCATTTCAATTATAATAATATGTTAAAACAATCAGTCATGAAATACAAGGGATTTCATGACCATATACATATTTACTACTCTATCCTAGAGTATTATAATATACACATCATTCTGTTATAGCTTCCCAAAATATATGAGATACTAATGAGCTTCCCCTCATCAAATTCTCTTCTATAATGGAATGTAATCTACCATTTTGGTAGATTTTTTATTTTTAGGCATAAAAAAACACCGAATACTTCGGTGTTTGCATTCAGAATGGTGCGGGTGACAGGACTTGAACCTGCACGCCGAAGCACTAGATCCTAAGTCTAGCGTGTCTGCCAATTTCACCACACCCGCATCAAGATGGTGACTCGCAGGGGATTTGAACCCCTGACCCTCTGATTAAAAGTCAGATGCTCTGCCATCTGAGCTAGCGAGTCACTAATGGTGCCGACTAGAGGACTTGAACCCCCAACCTACTGATTACAAGTCAGTTGCTCTACCAGTTGAGCTAAGTCGGCAA
>NZ_QTUM01000018.1:0-403 GCF_003435615.1 Catenibacterium sp. AM22-6LB | reverse complement strand
CTCTACCAGTTGAGCTAAGTCGGCAAAAAAATGGTGGAGGTTAACGGGCTCGAACCGCTGACCCTCTGCTTGTAAGGCAGATGCTCTCCCAACTGAGCTAAACCTCCATATATGGTGACCGGTACGGGATTCGAACCCGTGAATGCATGCGTGAAAGGCATGTGAGTTAACCGTTTCTCCAACCGGCCACTGGCGCTTGAAGAGGGATTTGAACCCCCGACCGATCGGTTAACAGCCGATTGCTCTACCGCTGAGCTATTCAAGCACTTCAGAATGCTTGTTTATATTACCATGCAGATACACCTTTTGCAACCCTTTTTTTGAAAAAAATGCATTTTTTTGTGTTCCTCAATTGTAAAATGAAACTGGAATTAAGGAATTGGGATAAAGGGGCATGCCCCTT
>NZ_QTUM01000017.1:0-39719 GCF_003435615.1 Catenibacterium sp. AM22-6LB | reverse complement strand
GTTCGTGAGAACTTACATTATCTCGATGTGAGTATATTTAATCACATTTAGAGTGGCAGGATGGATTATATGAATGAAATGATTAAACCAGGAGAAGTATTTAAACTTGCAGAACTATTACCTTATTCAGAAGGTAAGATCATCAATATGGATATTGTACATAATGAGAAGATGAAGTTTGTAGTAATGGCATTTGATGAAGGAACTGGACTTACTGAACATGCAGCACCAGGAGAAGCTATCATCTTCGCATTAGATGGTGAAGGTATCATCAGTTATGAGGGTAAAGATCATATCATTAAAGCAGGAGAAAACTTCTGTTTTGCGAAGGGTGGCATGCATGCAGTCAAAGCATCTAAACGTTTCAAGATGGCATTACTTCTTACATTAGAATAATGAATATATTACCTAGAACGAGATTCAATGCAGTCTCGTTTTTTACTTTTTCATATTTTTTGAAATAGTTTCATTTATTATGGAACTATGGAATAGAAGCATTACCTTATTCTTACTTGATAGGGTGGATTGCGATATTGTTGGTTGAAACACCTTTGATGATTCGCATATATACGAAAAATTAGAAATAATCAGGGCGATAGGGTAATTCTGTCGTTTTTACTATATAATGGAATAAAGGAGGAGGTTTTCATGACAATACAAGCAAAAGCTGAACGAATAATCAAGGATATAAAGAAAGAAAAGGGAAACAATCCTATACAGATATTTAAAAGAATTGCAGATCATGATTATATCAATATTCATGGACCAGAACATCATATTTTAGATGGAGCATGTTTGCTCGTTGCATTTAAAAATGCAGGTGGTGAAATTGATTTAGATGATGCATTAAATAAAATTATGATAGAAGGATTAAGAATGCCTGGTGCTATGTGTGGTTTATGGGGTGTATGCGGTGCAGTCACATCACTTGGTGCGGCATTATCACTCATTGATCATACAGGGCCTTTATCTACAGATGGTACCTGGGGAGACCATATGGAATTTACTTCAAACGCATTAAAGAACTTAGGTGAAATCAATGGACCTAGATGTTGTAAAAGAGACGCAATGATTTCATTTAAGAATGCGATTGATTATATCAATGCGCATTATGATGTTACTTTAGAATATGCACATTCATCTTGTCACTATTCAAAACTGAATAAGCAATGTATAAAGGAGAGATGTCCTTATTATGGATCAAAAGAAAGTTGCATTTATTTGTGTTCATAATTCATGTAGAAGTCAGATAGCTGAAGCATTAGGTCATTATCTCGCATCTGATGTTTTTGAAAGCTATTCTGCAGGAACAGAAACAAAACCTATCATTAATCAGAATGCTGTTCGTATAATGAAACAAATGTATGGCATAGATATGGAAGAGGCGCAATATTCTAAACTTATAAATGATATTCCAAAACCGGACATTGCGATTTCTATGGGATGTAATGTAGGGTGTCCTTTCATAGGTAGACCATTTGATGATAACTGGGGATTAGAAGATCCTACAGGTAAAAGTGATGAAGAATTCGTAAAAATTATTAAACAAATTGAAACTAAAATATTAGATTTAAAGGATAATTTAAAGAACTAGGAGAAATTCATATGAAACTCTTATATCGTTTTTGCTTATTAATTGCAATTATACTTTCCCATATCATGTGTGCTCTTGTTGCATATAACTATTGTAATATGGAATGAGAGATTAAGGTTGGAGGAACAAGTGTACCAGTTGAAATGGCTTATCTCTATGCGATTCCTTTTGTGATAGGAATTGTCTTACGTCTGATTGGCGCATTCTATTTCAAGAAAAATCATGTTAATATAATTATAAGGAGGTATAATCATGGATAAAATCAAAAAGAACTGGGTCTATTATTTCATTATTTTCATTGCTTTTTATATCGTTCCAATGCTGATAAAAGATACAGGAAGTGGCATATTTATTCTATTGATTGTTATTCCTCTTATTATGTTAATCACTTCTTTTGTATATGGATTAAGAAATACATTTGATTTCATTTATCCTCTTATTGTCGCAATTCTGTTCATTCCTACATTATTCGTCTACTATAATATTTCAGCTTGGAGCTATATTATTGTCTATTCTATGATCGCAGTTATAGGATCACTACTAGGTAAAACATTACAAAAGAAGTAATAATTTTCTTGCTATGAAGTAAACTTTACACTTTAGAATATCTTTATAGGAAAGGAAAGGATATTATGAGTAAAAAAGTCGTTGTATTATCAACAAGTCTAAGAAGTAGTAGTAATTCAGAATTACTTGCGAAAAGCTTTGTAGAAGGGGCAAGAGATACAGGAAATGAGGTAGAGTATATATCACTTAAAAATAAAGATATTCGTTTCTGTATTGGATGTCTCGCATGCCAGAAAACAGGACATTGTGTCATAAAAGATGATGTAGCAGATATCATGAATAGTGTACTTAAAGCAGATGTTGTTGTATGCGCTACACCTATCTACTATTATGAAATGAGTGGACAAATGAAAACATTGATTGATCGTCTCAACCCAATGTATTCTAAAGACTATAAGTTTAGAGATGTATATCTTCTTGCGACAGCTGCAGAAGAAGGAGATGAAGTCTTTGAAAAAGCTATTACTGGACTTAGTGGCTGGATTGATTGTTTTGAAAAGACATCTATTAAAGGCACTGTACTTTGTGGTGGTGTATCTAGTGGTGGAGATATATTTAGTAATACTAAACTTAAAGAAGCCTACAATCTAGGTTCTCATGTATAAGACAGACATTAAGACAATTAGATGGTGAATCATAAGCATGAACACATGATGTTCATGTTTTTTTGTTAGTTATAACTAATATATTAATTGTGGTATCTATTTCATAGTGATATACTAAATCTATAAGTTAGTACAAACTAACAAAGAGGTAATATCATGAGAATACTTATATATGGTGCAGGGGTTATTGGTTCATTATATGCAGTTTTGTTGAAAGAAGCAGGGTATGATACAACTATTTATGCAAGAGGACATAGACTTGAAGCCCTTCAAAATCAAGGACTCCTTTATAAGAAAAATAATATAATCAAAAAAGTAGATATCAAGGTCATTGATTACTTACAAGATAATGATATATATGATTTTATTTTTTTAACTGTTAGAGAAAATCAATTATATCAGGCACTGAAAGAATTGAAATCCAACAAAAGTAAAAACATTATCACAATGGTTAACTCAATAGATACTTATGAAAAATGGGAAAGCATTGTAGGAAAAGGAAGAATATTGCCAGCTTTTCCGGGAGCTGGAGGCAGTATCACAAATGATATACTTGATGCATCACTTACTCCAAGATTTATACAGCCTACTACTTTTTCTGAAATAACAGGAAAAAAGACAAATAGGACACAGCAGCTCTCACAAATATTTAAACATGCACGCATACCTTTTCAGCAGGTCAATAATATGCATATATGGCAGTTATGTCATCTTGGGATGGTTGTACCTCTTGCCGATGCTTATTATCAAACAGAATATCCTGAATCTGTAGGTCAAGATAAACTGATGATGAAAAATACGGCGAAAGAGCTTAAACATAATTTCAAAATTATATATGAAAACCTTCATACATTATCACCTTTTAAAATGCATACCTTTCAACTTTTACCAATACCAATACTTACATATATTTTGTCTCAAACTTATAAAAGCTGCTTTGGATATACATTCATGTATCAGCATGCTATCAAAGCACCGGATGAAATGAAAGAACTATATAACCAATTTTATTCTTATATTAAGGAATGGAGATTATGAATATGACAAACGAAGAATACAAACAATTATCAATCAAAGAATTTACTGAAGCAGCTAAAAGATATGAAGGTAATCATGCAGGTCTCTATGAAATGTGTAAAAAGGATTATCCAGATATCTTAGAAGAATTAGAGAAAGAACCATTCATAGATTTACTTGATGCAGGATGTGGTCCAGCACCTATGATTTCTTTATTATCAGAAAAATATCCAGATAGACATTATACAGGTCTTGATCTTACACCAGCTATGATTGAAGAAGCTAAAAAGAAGAATATTCCAAATGCAGTATTTGTAGTAGGGGATTGTGAGAATTTTCCTTTTGAGGAAAACTCATTTGATGCCATTATCTGTTCTATGAGCTTTCATCATTACCCTAATCCACAAGCATTTTTCAATAGTGTAAAAAGATGCTTACGTCCAAAGGGTAGATTAATACTTAGAGATGTTACTAGTGATAATAAACCACTAGTATGGCTGATGAATAAAATTGAAATGCCTCTCGCAAACTTATGTGGTCATGGAGATGTCCAGGTTCCTACAAGAGATCTTGTTTATAAATGTTGTAAAGAAGCAGGTTTAGCAATAGAAAAGTTTGAAATACGCAAGGGAATGCGCCTACATTGTGTTGTAAGAAAAGAAGGCGATTCAAAATGAAAATAAATGTAAAAGGTGTACCAGAGACAATGATTCAGACTCTCTATGCTCGTGCAAAAGAAACAAGTAAAGAGAACCCTAAAATAAAAGATGAAATGGCTGTATCAATAGTCAAACAATTAGATTATGACTTTTCTAATGCTGATCAAGATAGAACTATGAGTTTAGGTGTAATCGCAAGAACGATTGTATTAGACAAAATGGTAGAGGAATATCTCAACACACATAAAGATACGATAGTTATTAATATTGCATGCGGGCTTGATACGAGATGTTATCGTATGAAGGGAAAATATGTACGTTGGTACAATCTGGATTTGCCTGAAACAATCAATATAAGAAAACAGTTTTTAAAAGAAACAGGTCCTATCTATCAGATTGCGAAATCAGCCATGGATGAAAGTTACAGAGATGATATTCAATATCATGGAGAAAACATTCTTGTAATCATTGAAGGTCTCACAATGTATTTATCTGAAAATGATATTAAGAAAATATTTTCTATTATTACTTTTAAAAATAGTACTGTAATGGTAGAAGTCATGTTCCCTTTTGTAGTGAAACATACTAAAGAAAAATCAGTAGAAGGAAGTCATGCAAAGTTTACGTGGGGCATTAAAAACGGGAAAGAACTAGAAAAACTTCTTCCTACATTTTCTTTTCTTACTGAAGTGAGTCTTGTAGAAGGAATGAAGAAGTTAATGCCTATATATCATGTATTAGGTAAAATTCCTTTTGTTTATAATATTTCAAATAAAATAGTTGTTTTAAACAACCATAACTAGTCTTAAGGAAATGATAGAAGTTATGAAATTACATACACGCTTAGATATAGATTAACGTATAAGAAATGTTGTTGTGGAATGGAAGAATAGAAAAGGAAAATTAATATGAAAGATAAAGTAAAAGATGCTTATGAATCATCTAAGAATATATATGATGACGTTCTCACTCAATCCAATATTTTTAGTCGACTCTATATAAAACTATTTTGGAATGGTACTGATGATAATGTAATCGCAAAAAAAGTACTCTCTTATATTCCAAATGATTTTAATGGTGATCTTCTTGATGTTCCAGTAGGTACAGCTGTATTCACTAATAATAAATGGATTTCTTTAAATAATGCGCATATTACATGTCTTGACTATAGTCAGGATATACTTGAACAGGCTAAGATAAGATTAAATGGTCAAAAACATATTCAATGTATTCAGGGAGATGTAGGAAACTTACAGATGGATGATGAAACATTTGATATCGTACTATCTATGAATGGATTTCATGCTTTTCCTGATAAGATTAAAGCTTTCCAAGAAACATGGCGCGTACTAAAACCTGGTGGTGATTTTATTGCCTGCTTTTATATTAAAGGAAAATCAAAAAGAACAGACTGGCTAGTAAAAAATGTTCTTTCAAAGAAAGGATGGTTTACTCCTCCATTCCAGACTGAAGAAGAACTCAGAGATATTCTAGAGAAATTCTATCAAATCATAGATATACATGTTGATGGATCAATGGTATATTTCCATTGTAGAAAGAGGTAAAACATATGCGTATTGCGTTAGCTCAAATGAAAAATGAAGGTACAATCCAAGATAACTTAGATAAAAGTATAGAGTTTATTAGACAAGCTTATGAAAATCATGCAAGCCTCATTTTATTTCCCGAAGTTCAGCTTACAGAATTCTTTCCACAATATAAGGGAAAGGATGTATCACAATATAGACTTAAATTTGATTCAAAAGAAGTAAAGATGCTTCAATCTGCAAGTGAGAGATATAGTATTATATCTGTTCCAAACATTTATCTTGAAGAAGAAGGAAAACCCTATGATGCAAGTCTATTAATAGGGAAAGATGGAGAAATCAAAGGCATTCAAAAAATGGTCCATATAGCACAGGCTAAACAATTCTATGAACAAGATTACTACACACCTTCAAATGATGGATTCAAAGTATTTGATACAGAATATGGTCAAATAGGCATCGTCGTATGTTTTGATAGACATTATCCTGAAAGTATTAGAACAGAAGCGCTGATGGGCGCAGATCTAATACTTATTCCAACAGTGAATACTAAAACTGAACCTTCAGAAATGTTTGAATGGGAACTTCGTGTCCAGTTCTTTCATAATAGTGTAAGTATTGCGATGTGCAATAGAGTAGGACAAGAGGTTGAAATGAACTTTTCTGGAGAATCCATTGTAGTCAATCCAAATGGGAAAGTTATTAAAAAAACAAGTGATCAAGAAGAAATCATATATGTTGATATTGATTTGTCTGACTCCAAGAAAATAAGAGAAAGTAGACCCTATACACAACTAAGAAGAAAAGAATTATATCAATAAAATCTCCTTGCCATAAAGTAAGGTTCACACTTTATAATTTAGCCAAGGAGGATGATAATATGAGTAAAATATTAGTTGCTTATTTTAGTGCAAGTGGTGTTACAAAACATGCAGCTGAAAAAGTTGCAAAGATGGCAGGGGCTGATCTATATGAAATCAAACCGGAAATCCCATATACAAAAGCTGATCTTGATTGGATGAATAAGAAGTCTAGAAGCAGTATTGAAATGGAGGATAAATCAATACGCCCTGCCATTGTTAAAGATAATCTAGATATTTCAAAGTATGATCATATCTATCTAGGTTTTCCTATCTGGTGGTATGTTGCACCTACAATTATTAATACATTCCTAGAAGCATATGATTTCTCTAATAAGATAATTACACTATTCGCTACATCAGGAAGTAGTGGTTTTGGAAACACTGTACAAGAATTAAAAGTATCAGCACCAAATGTAGACATTAAAGAAGGATTATTACTAAACAATCTCACAACTCAAAAAGTAAAAGAATTATTGGCCTTATGATTATTCATGGGGCTTTTTTGATATAATAATGGAAAGGAGGCATAACCATGGATAAAACAATGAAAATTACTGGTAAAGGAAAGATTTCTGTAAAACCTGATAGAATTAGACTTAACATCACAATGGAAGAATCCTATAAGGAATATGAAGTGACATTAAGTCAATCTAGTGACACAACAAAGATATTGAAGGACTTATTTGTATCTTTTGGATTTCAAAAGGATGACTTAAAAACTAACAGTTTTGACATTGATACCAAATATGAGAGTTATAAATCTAAAGATCAAAGCTGGAAAAAGAGACTTGTAGGATATACCTATACACATCGTATGTTGATAGAATTTGATGCAGATAATAAGAAACTAGGGGAGATACTTTATGCTTTGGCACATAGTGTGATTACACCAGAAATTTCAATTGAATATACAGTGAGTGATCCTGAAAAATATAAAGATGAATTATTGAAGAATGCGATAGAAGATTCTAAGCATAAAGCAAAAGTCTTAGCTCATGCTGCAAATATCGAATTAGGTGATATCGTATCTATTGATTATTCGTGGGGTGAAATCAACTTTGTCTCAGAACCTATACAGAATTTTGCATTCGCAAGTGCAGAAAAAACAATGGGTGGTCCTGGATATGATATAGATATTGAAGCAGATGATATTGATGTCACAGATACAGTGACTGTAATTTGGAAAATTAAATAATGTTTTAACAATTATTGCTGAAAGGAGTTGAATCCTATGCCTAACATTAAATCTGAATGAGCATAGTAGATATGCAATACCTAATATACAGGACTTTAAAAAGAGATAGGCCACGCTACAGCTAATGAATGAACTAGCTAAAGATGTAAAATCTAGTAAAGAAAAAGGCTGTTTCACGTTAGAAAACCAGGAAAAACTATTTGAAGCCGGCATAGTTGTATTCAAGTTAGTATTAAAAAGAATAAAATAAACTATAATCAAGCACCAAAAATTTTACTACGTTTTGATACATTTAATCATCAAAAGGGTATTGTTAAAAATTCTTCACTAATAGAAATATACTTCTCAGTAAATAGACTATCTTTTTCCCAAATGAATTCAAAATTATGCTGGAGCTTAAAGTCATCTAATATAATTTCTTTTAATATACCTTTCTGTAATTCTTCTTTCACTGCAGTTTTATACATAAAAGAAATACCACAATCTTTTTTAAGCAAGCTGATGATTGTGTGCATATTTTCTATCTGTGTATAATGTATAAAATCAGAAATAGACAAACCACGTACATTTAGACTTTCTTGTAAAATATGTCTTGTACCAGAACCTTGTTCTCGTACAAGAAGTCTTTCATCAAGAAGGTCATGTAAAGTATGAGGTATATTCTTAAACTCATGTGATGCAGCACAGACGGCAATATAGTCCTCAGTGCTGTATTTTTTATGACTATATTTCTCTTTTGGATAATTTCCTTCTACAATAGCCATATGAATCTTACCTTGATCTAATAACTTTAATAATTCTGCCGTATTTCCATAATGAAGATGCAGATTCATTTCAGGATGATGCTTGATAAAATCAGCCAATTTATCCACTATCGCATATTCACCAATTGTCATAGTCACACCAATCGACAATGTTTCTATCATTTCTTCATGACTCTTTATCTCTTTTTTAATTGTTTGCTCATCATTCTGCATAGTCATCAAATATTTTCTTAATATCTCTCCAGAACGTGTTAAAGATAACTGCTTATTTGAATATACAAAAAGTGTTGTTTCATATTCTTGCTCCAAAAAATGAATATGTTGTGATACAGCTGGCTGAGTAATATGTAGTTGTTTTGCAGCAAGTGTATAGTTTAATGTCTCACATACTTTCAAAAAAGTATGAATACGATAATCTAACATCTCATCACCTCATCAATAATATGTACTTATAGTTCAATAGAAATATATAATTTAATATTATTATAGTCAAGTGATATAATGAGCACACATTAAAAGAAAGCAGGTAAATCATGGAAACTATTAAAAAGAATATATATGGCATACTTGTATGTTTAGTTATTGCGATTCCATCATGGTTACTAGGAAAACAATTTCCAGTTATCGGTGGGGCAGTGATTTCAATTCTTGCAGGTATGATTATTACTATGTTTTGGAAAGAAAAAGGTAAAGCAGCACCAGGGATCAAATGGACTTCTAAGATCATCCTACAGACAGCTGTCGTCTTATTAGGTTTTGGTATGAATTTAGGTGTCATCTTTGAAACAGGAAAGCAGTCATTACCTATTATTATTTGTACAATCTCTACTTCACTTCTTATTGCATGGCTTTTAAGAAAGATATTACATGTACCTTCCAATACGTCTATTCTAGTAGGTGTAGGTTCATCTATTTGTGGTGGTTCAGCTATTGCAGCTACTGCACCAGTCATTGATGCTGATGATGATGAAGTTGCTCAGGCTATTGCAGTTATTTTCTTCTTTAATGTCTTAGCTGCATTATTCTTCCCTATTCTAGGTAAAGCCATTGGCTTTGATACATTACATGGCGATGCATTTGGAATATTTGCTGGAACTGCCATCAATGATACATCTTCAGTTACTGCAGCAGCATCTACTTGGGATAGTATGTGGCATTTAGGTAGTGCTACACTCAATAAAGCTGTAACTGTCAAATTAACACGTACACTTGCAATTATTCCTATCACTTTAGGATTATCAATGATTAGAAGTAAGAAAAACCAGAAATCTTCAAACTTCAACTTAAAGAAAGCATTCCCTATGTTTATTCTTTACTTTGTATTAGCTGCCATTATTACTACAATCAGCCTTCATATGGGAGTTAACAGCAATGTTTTCTTACCTATTAAAGAATTATCTAAATTCCTTATTATTATGGCTATGGCTGCAATTGGTTTAAACAGTAATGTCATTCACTTAATTAAAACAGGTGGTAAACCATTATTAGTAGGTGCATCATGCTGGTGTGGTATTACTATTGTTTCATTACTCATGCAGCATGTTATGGGCATCTGGTAAGCATTGACTTTACATACTATATTTCTTAAGATAGAAATAGACTTACAGTGAAACTTAATTTTCACTGTTTTTTAATAGGAGAATCATATGAATATTACAGTATATTTAGGTGCTTTGAGAGGCAATGATCCAGTACTTAAGGATGCAGTCAAAGAACTTGGTACATGGATTGGAGAAAACAATCATACACTCATCTATGGTGGATCAAAATCAGGATTAATGGGATACATTGCGGAAAGTGTATTAGATGCAGGTGGAGATGTCATTGGAATAGAACCACAATTCTTCATTGATGAAGAACTACAATATGACGGATTAACAGAGTTAATCATAACTAAAGATATGACAGAAAGAAAAACGAAAATGATAGAATTAGGAGATGCCTTTATCGCCTTTCCAGGTGGTACAGGAACACTAGAAGAAATATCAGAAGTGATGTCTAAAATTTCATTGAAACAACTTGATGCAACTTGCATATTCTATAATTTGAATGATTATTATAAGGGTATGAAAGAACTTATGTCCCATATGATAGAAATGGGATTATCTACTCATGAGAAACAGAAGGGAATTTATTTTGCAGATAATCTAGAAGAGATAAAGAATATTATTGAAGAGGAATAGTGATTTTTTTCATTATTCCTTTTATACTAAATAATAGCTAAGGAGACATACAATGAATCTAGAAGGACAAAACTTGGAATCATTAAGAAAGATGATTAGGCATCTCCAGGAAGAAAATCAAGAATTAAAGGAACTACTAAAAAAATCTAATATCACATTTAATGAATCAAAAGAAGAAATGACAATGAAGGTAACTGTCGTTTAAATCATGAATATGGCATGGTGATAATAGATGAATGTCATCATGGAGCCTCTCATGTATTTGAAAATGTATTACGCCAAATTAATTCTAAATATATCTATGGTGTATCTGCGAACGATAAAAGAATAGAAAAACAATCTATTAATCATTATGTCTATCCACGATTCACAAGAATAATGGCATTAGGTGATAGTAAAAATGATCTTAACAGTGCTTATGCATTTATCTTTAAAAATGAAAATAGAAATAATATGATTATTTCTTATCAAGAAGTGCATAAAAAAAATAGAACACCCATCGTATTAACACGCTATAAAGAACATGCTAAATTATTGTATGAATCATTTAAGAAGAATGTCCTTGATCATACATTTTATAGAAAGATTGGTTTTGATGTGATTACTGATCTTGTAGACAATAAACAAAACGTGAATCACATTTATAATTACTGTGATTATTTAGAAGTATTTAGACAGGATATCCATGAAGCAACTAAAAGCATCATTATCTCTAGTCCTCAATTAAATGAAAAGAAAGTATTATCTTTTATTGATTTAATATTATATGGTAATGGTGTATTTGTAGAAGTATATCCTGATTTAGATTCTTATTTTGCGGTTATTGATCAAGAAATCGTATGGCACGGTGGAATAAACTTGCTTGGTAAATCAAATATCTATGATAGCTTAATGAGAGTGAAATCAACTACGATTGCGGAAAAACTTATATTTAGTCCTACAGAAACTAAAGATTGTGACTCCTAGGTTACAATCTTTTTAAATCTCATAGTACAATGATATAATCTATATTAATGGAGGAGCATTATAATGATGGAATATCTCAAAGAAACACACATACTAGATTATTCTCATCCTACTATTCAAAAACTTATTCATGATAAACACTGGAAAGAAATGAATGAATTTAAAAGAATACAATCAATCTATAATTATGTAAGAGATGAGATCTTATTTGGCTATAATAGTGATGATTATATACCTGCTTCAAAAGTACTATCTGATGGCTATGGTCAATGTAATACTAAAGGAACTCTATTTATGGCATTGCTACGTGCCTGTGATATTCCATGTAGAATACATGGCTTTACTATTGATAAGAAACTGCAAAAAGGAGCTATGACAGGTATTGTATATCATAGTGCACCTAAGAATATATTACACAGCTGGGTGGAAGTTTACCTTGAAAATCGATGGTATGAACTAGAAGGATTTATTTTAGACAAAGCATATCTTAAGCAACTTCAGAATAGATTTACTAAATGTACTGGTCCATTTTGTGGTTATGGTATTGCAGTGAAAAACTTCAAACACCCTATAATTGACTTCAATAGAAATAATACCTATATTCAAAGTGAAGGAATTACTCAAGACTTTGGTATCTATGATTGTCCAGATACGTTACTAAAAGAACATCATCAAGAGATGTCAACCATTAAAACATTCGCTTATAAGTATATTGGTAGACATCTTATGAATTATAATGTAAAGAAAATAAGGAGACACTTCTATGGCATTTAAGATAGTAAGAAATGATATCACAAAAGTAGAAGCTGATATCATAGTTAATACAGCCAATCCACAACCAAAATGTGTAAGTGGCACAGATCTGGCAATATATGAAGCAGCAGGAAAAGAGGCACTTCTTGCAGAAAGAAAGACTATTGGTCCTATTGAAAGAGGAGATATTGCAGTCACTGGAGCTTATCATCTCAACGCAAAATATATTATTCATACAGTAGGACCTGTATGGATTGATGGAAATCATCATGAACTTGAAATACTAGAAAGATGTTATCGTCTACCTCTACAAAAAGCAATAGAACTAGGATGTCAAAGTATCGCATTTCCTCTTATTTCAACAGGTGTATATGAATTTCCAAAAGATAAGGCTTTGCACATTGCAGTATCTGTATTCAGTCAATTTTTAACTGAACATGAAATAGAAATCATTTTAGTTGTATTTGATAAAACCTCTTTTCAATTATCCAGCCAAATTGTCGGAGAGATTGATTCTTATATTGATGCGAACTATGTTAAAGAAAGTCATATCAATGAGTATCCTTTAAGCTACAGACGAAGTGCTCGTCTTCGTTATTTATTTAACTCTTCGTTTCATGAAAAACCATCTCTAGATTTATCGGATACTTCTTTAGAAGATCAGCTCGCAAATATTGGCCCTTCATTTCATGATAAATTATTTGAATTAATAGACAAAGCGCATTTAGATAATAAAGACGTATGGAAACGAGCTAATCTAGATAGAAAACTTTTTTCTAAAATTCAATGCAATAAGAATTATCATCCTAAAAAGAAAACCGTATTTGCATTATATATCGCATTACAGCTTAATTTAGAAGAATCAAAAGATCTACTTGCAAGAGCAGATTGGGCATTTAGTCCAAGTAGTAAAGTAGATTTAATTGTACAAAAAGCAATCATAGACAAACACTATGATATTATGGAACTCAACATCACATTGTTCAAATATACCAATGAAACTCTTGGTACATAACTGACGTTGGTACTTCATGTATCGACGTTTTTTAAATGTCGCTTTTAAAGCGACCATATATCTTTCCTCCTCATTTATACTGATATTGTAATAAGAAAAAAGATTGGAGGAATATATTATGTATGGTGCAATTTTAGGAGATATTATTGGAAGTCCATTTGAATTTGATAGAGGAGATAAAACAAAGGATTTCAAATTATTTAGTAGAAGATCTCATTTTACAGATGATTCAGTCATGACTCTTGCTGTATGTGAGGCGTTACTTAAAGTAGGGCAGGATGCAACAGTCAAAGAAATCGAAGACACTGTTATATCAAGTATGCAATCATGGGGAAGAAGATATCCTCACGAAGGATATGGAGGTTATTTTAGACGCTGGTTAACAGCACGTCATCCTGAGCCTTATAATAGTTTTGGAAATGGTTCTGCAATGAGAGTATCAGCAGCAGGATGGCTTTATGATTCTCTTGAAAAAACAAGAGTAGTCGCAAAAGCAACTGCCAATGTAACTCATAATCATCCAGAAGGTATTAAGGGTGCAGAGGCGACTGCGAGTGCTATATTTATGGCAAGAAATGGTTCATCAAAAGAAGAAATCAAAAAGTATATTGAGAATGAATTTCACTATGATTTAAATAGAACACTTGATGAAATCCGTCCTAGCTTTCATATGGATGAAACTTGTCAAAAAACTGTCCCTGAAGCAATCATTGCTTTTCTTGAAGCAAGAGACTTTGAAGATGCAATAAGAAATGCAGTATCTCTAGGTGGAGATACAGATACACTTGGTGCTATTACAGGAAGTATTGCAGAAGCTTATTTTGGAATATCTGAAACACTAATATCTGAATGTAGAAATCGCATCAATAAAGATATGAGAGATGTTGTTGATGCATTTTATAGTCTTGTTAGAGAAGATGATTCACCTAATACAAATCAGATGATTGAAAAAGCTATCAATCAATATTATGTTCATAATGATAAAGAAGGTATGATACTATTTATAGACATGATGATAAATACAATGAAACAGGGTGGGGAATTTATAGTTCCTTATATCACTAAGAATTCATTTTTATCAAAAGAACAAATCAATAGTATAAACATTGGTGACATATTTACTCTTGATCATGATGTCAAACTTAAAATGGAAACAGTCAAAGATGCCAGCGGTAAAGAGTGGCTAGGTGTATTTACTTCAACAGAAGAGATGCATAAAGGGTCTAGTGGTAATGTCCAGATCAACCAATCAATACTTTCAATTCTTAAATTAGTGATTGATTGGAAAGAAATTGATGGAATTGTTATCAATCCATTTGGAAAATATATGCAAATAAGTAAAGCTATGATACTTCTGTTGATTGGCATATATGAAGAACATGAAAAATAATTAAAAATCCTCAAGAGATTGTAACTGCCTTGTTATAATCTCTTTTTTGCATTAAGTGTATGTTTCCATGCCGAAAAAACTATGTAATCTGTTACATATAAGCATATTGTAATATTTGTTGAACATATTTCTTTTACAATGTCAACATATGTGTCTTGACATCTGTCAATAACAATGATAGCATATGCACAGCGTAAAAAGAGATAGGCGCTTAATTTAGGAAAAGTAAGAAATAGAGGATAAAATTATGGATATGATGAATAGAATCAAGCAGCTTAAAGAAGAGAAGAATGCTGTTATATTGGCTCACTATTATGTGGATGCAGATGTACAGGCAGCTGCTGATTTCATTGGTGACTCATTCTATCTTGCAAAAAAAGCAGCAGAAACAGACGCTGATAAGATTGTATTTGCAGGTGTAGAATTCATGGGAGAAAGTGCTAAGATACTTAATCCTACTAAGCATGTATATATGCCAGATGCACATGCAGATTGTCCAATGGCACATATGGTAACTATAGAAAAGATTAAAGAAATGAGAGAAAAGTATGATGATTTAGCTGTTGTATGCTATATCAACTCTACTGCAGAAATCAAGACTTATAGTGATGTATGTGTAACTAGTTCGAATGCAGTTAAAATCGTTAATAAATTACCAAATAAGAATATTTTCTTTGTACCAGATCAGAACTTAGGAAGCTATGTAGCAACTCAGGTAGAAGGTAAGAATATCATTTTAAATAATGGTTTCTGTCCAAGACATCACATCATGACTAAGGAAGATGTATTAAATGCAAAGAAGGAACACCCTGATGCTTTAGTGGCTGTGCATCCTGAATGTAAGCCTGAAGTATTAGAAGAAGCAAATTATATTGGAAGTACATCAGGTATTATTGATTATATCGTTGGAAATGATGCTAAAGAATTTATTGTTGGTACAGTAGATGGTGTTTATGCCACAATCCTAAATCAGGCACCTGATAAGAAGCTTTATAATGTCGTAAGAACTCAGGTATGTCCTAATATGAAACTCAATTCACTAGAAAAGATTGTACATGTATTAGAAACTGGAGAGAATGAAGTATTCTTAGATGAAGAATTTATGAATAAAGCAAAAGCACCATTAGAAAGAATGCTTGAACTTGCTAAATAGGAGATGACTAAAAATGAGTAAAAAAACAGATGTTCTTATTGTAGGTACTGGATGTTCAGGATTATATTGTGCCCTTAAATTACCTGGAAACCTTAATATTCATATGATTACTAAGTCATGTGTAGAAGAAAGTGATAGCTTTCTTGCACAGGGTGGTATTTGTATGTTTAAAGATGAAAGTGATTATCATGCTTTCTTTAAAGATACACTAAGAGCTGGACATTATGAAAATAATCCTCTTTCTGTAGAATTAATGATCAGAAGTTCTCGTGCTGTACTTGATGATTTATTATCATATGGTACTGATTTCGCTAGAGATGAAGAAGGAAACCTTAAATATACAAGAGAAGGTGCTCATTCTACTAACAGAATCCTTTATCATGAAGATATTACTGGTAAAGAAATCACTAGTAAGCTTTATGCAGAAGTAAAAACAAGAAAGAATATCACTATTGAAGAATATGTGACTTTAACAGACCTTCTTGTAAAGAATGGTAAATGCGTTGGTGGTAGAGTACGCAAAGGCGATGAAGAATATGATATCTATGCAGACTTTGTTGTACTTGCAACTGGTGGTATTGGTGGTAAATATAAGAATTCTACTAACTACCGTCATTTAACAGGTGATGCCATTGACCTTGCTAAGAAATACAATATTGAAACAGAACATTTGGATTATGTACAAATTCATCCAACAACTTTCTATAGTGAAGATAATGAAAGACGTTTCCTTATTTCCGAAAGTGTCAGAGGTGAAGGTGCACTATTATATGATAAAAATGGTAATCGTTTCGTAAATGAATTATTACCTAGAGATGTCGTTTCTGATGCAATTAAGAAACAGATGGAAAAAGATGGTACTGATTATGTCTTAGAAGATTTAAGACCTATTGGTGAAAAGGAACTAAAGGAACATTTCCCTAATATTGTTCAGTACTGCTTAGATAAAGGCTATGATGTAACTAAAGAATGTATTCCTGTTGTACCAGCCCAGCACTATTTCATGGGTGGTGTAAAAGTAAATGAAAACAGTAAAACATCTATGGAAAATCTATATGCTGTAGGAGAAACAGCATGTAATGGTGTTCATGGAAAGAATAGACTTGCTAGTAACTCATTATTAGAAAGTTTAGTATTTGCTAAAAGAGCCGCAAAAGATATGACAAGAAAGTATGAGGCCCCAAGTATGTTTGATAAGACTACTTTAAAATTAAATGTAGACCCACTAATCCTTTCAGCTCTTCGTGAAGATATTACAAGTGAAGATGTATCTACATGCAGTGTTATGAGAACTGCCCAGTTAGGTGAAGTAGAATTAATTTGTAAAGAAAATGGTATTATTGCTGGTCTTCAGATTTTTGAAAGAACATTCAAATTATTAGATGAAGATGTAGATCTACATTTCTTTGCTCATGATGGTGATGAAGTACATAAAGGTGAATTATTGGCTAAAGTCACTGGTGATATGAGAACTCTTCTTGAAGGTGAAAGAACTGCTCTTAACTACTTACAGAGAATGTCAGGTATTGCAACTTATACTCGTAAGATGGCAGATCTTCTTGAAGATACAGACATTAAGTTACTTGATACAAGAAAGACAACTCCAAATAACAGAATCTTTGAAAAGTATGCTGTTAAAGTAGGTGGAGGAAGCAATCATAGATATAACTTAACAGATGGTGTTTTATTAAAGGATAATCATATTGGTGCTGCAGGAAGCGTCACTAAAGCTGTACAGATGGCAAGAGACTACGCTCCATCAGTAAGAAAGATTGAAGTAGAAGTAGAAACACTTGATATGGTGAAAGAAGCAGTTGCTGCAGGTGCTGATATTATCATGCTTGATAATATGAGTACTGAATTATTAAAACAGTCTATTGATTATATTGATAAACGTGCTGAAATTGAAATTTCAGGTAATGTGACTGCAGAAAACATTAATAGAGTTAAAGATATGGGTGTTGATTTCATTTCTAGTGGTGCTTTAACACACTCTGCAAAGATTCTAGATTTATCATTAAAGAATCTTCATGCAATTAATGGGAGAGACTAAATGACTGGTAAAGAAAGAAGGGACTACATCCTTACAGAACTGATGGAAAGTGATACACCGATTTCTGCTTCTAATTTTGCGAAACGTCTTCAGGTTTCACGTCAGGTTATTGTGAATGATGTCGCACTTCTTCGTGCTAACAATCATGTTATAGAAGCAACTAATAAAGGATATATTATACGTCAGTCTGCAATGGTAGAAAGAGTTCTTAAAATGCAGCATACAGATGCAGATATAGAAAAAGAGTTAAATACTATAGTTGATTTAGGTGGTTATGTGAAAGATATCTTTGTCTATCATAAAGCTTATCATATTGTACGTGCACCTCTTAATATAGCATCACGTTTAGATGTAAAGAAATATCTAGATAATTTAAAATGTGGGAAATCTATCTCTTTAATGACAGTGACAAGTGGATATCATTATCATACTATCTGTGCTGAAACAGATGAGAGACTTGATGAAATACAGGAAGCTTTATCAAAGCTAGGATATCTCGCAAAACTACAGGAATATGAACCTGTGGAATTCTAAAGGCCATCTTCATTGATGGCTTTTTTTCATATATAATGATATGGAGGTGAAGAACATGATTTATATAACAGGTGATATACATGGAAATCAATTTAAATGGCTTGAGCAGATAGATCCTGTACTTAAAGAAGGGGATATAATTATAGTTTGTGGTGATTTTGGAATAGGCTTTTTCCAACAGAAGTATTCTTCTGAAGAATCATTCTATGATTTTATTAGTGAACAGCCTTATACTGTTTTATTTATTGATGGAAATCATGAAAACTTTAATCTACTTAATAGTTATCAAATAGAATCATGGAATGGGGGACGTGTCCATAAAATCAGACAAAACCTTATTCATTTAATGCGTGGAGAAATCTATACAATAGAAGGAAAGACATTCTTTACCTTTGGTGGCGGTTATTCTATTGATCAGCCATTACGTAAAGAGAATGGTTCCTGGTGGCCACAAGAAATGCCAAGCAAGCAGGAATATGAGAATGGATTAACACATTTAGAAGAAGTCAATAATCAAGTAGACTATATTTTAACTCATACTGCACCTGATGAAACAGTCTACTTCCTTTCGACAATCAAACAATATAGAATAAAAGGTGATGTCTATCAGGAATTTCCTCTAACGACTTATTTAAATGACATACAAAAGAAAACAAGCTATACTCATTGGTATTTTGGGCATTTTCATGTAGACAGAGAATTATGGAGAAATCAGACAGCACTCTTTAATACAATATATGAATGTGAGTCTCATCGTATCATTAAACAATGGAATACATATGAATGTTAGCATCTAGACTTCGATACTAGATATATTGACATTAAATAATAGATATGTTAAACTTGCTGTACAAGAGGTGATTGATATGAAACGTACAAAATTAGATGAACGTGTACTTCCTGATTATACACGTGGTGAAGAAATATTTAATATGGTGACTCATATAGTAGGGGCAGCTTTTGGTGTTGCAGCACTTGTATTATGTATTATATTCTCATGTTTACATCATAATGGATATGGTTTGGCATCTGGTATTGTTTATGGTGTATCAATGATACTTTTATATACAATGAGTTCTATTTATCATGGTTTATCTCCTAATTTGAAAGCAAAGAAAGTATTCCAGATTATGGATCATTGCAGCATCTTTGTCTTGATTGCAGGAACCTATACACCAGTACTTTTATGTTCTGTAAGACAGGCAGATCCATTCTGGGCATGGGTATTATTTGGTATTGTATGGGCAGTCACAATTCTAGGGATTACATTAAATGCCTATGATATCAACAAGTTTGCGAAGTTCTCTATGGCATGTTATTTAGTTCTAGGCTGGTGTATTGTCTTTAAGTTTAATTTACTTCCAGGTACTATTGGAATGAATGGTATTTATCTATTGGTTGCTGGAGGTGTAGCATATACAATCGGTACAATCTTCTATGGATTACAAGAAAAAATACATTATATGCACTGTATCTGGCATCTATGGATCTTACTTGGTAGCATTCTACACTTTCTATGCATCATCTTATATTGCATGTAACAGGCTTACGCCTGTTTTTCTTTTATATCTTTTAAAGACATGCTATAATCGTTGAGGAAAGGATGATTAAATGAAAAAAATAAATTTTAAATACGGTTTTTTATACTTAATCACATTTATTATTGTATTAGGTGGCGATTTAGTAACGAAACTTGTAGTCAATGAATCAATGCAGTTAGGCCAGAGCTATCAGGTCATTAAAAACTTTTTTTATTTCACTTATATTCATAATACAGGTGCCGCATGGGGTATGCTTTCAGGGCATTTCTTTATGTTCTATGCAATTTCTATTATTGCTGGTATTATGCTTATTTATTATTTTATCAAAAGTGATAAATCCCAGGTCTTATTAAGATTTGGAATTGTGCTTATATTTAGTGGTATGCTAGGAAATCTATATGATCGTGTTGTTTTTCATTATGTAAGAGACTTTTTAGATTTCTTTGGATTTGGTTATGATTTTCCTATTTTCAATATTGCCGATATGGGTGTTGTAATAGGTGTTTTATTAATCATCTTAGATTTAGGAATTGGAGAATATAAACAATGGAAATACAATCAATTACACCAGAATTAGAAGAAAAAGGCTTGCGTTTAGATAAAGTGATCTTAAATCATATGCCTGATCGTTCACGTACTGAGATTCAGAAATGGATTAAAGCAGGACAGGTTATCGTTAATGATAATGTTGAAAAAGCTAACTATAAGGTAGAAGAAGAGGATATCATCCAGGTCACTTTACCAGATCCTCAAAGTACTGAAATTAATCCTGAAAATATCCCATTAGATATTGTTTATGAAGATGAAGATGTGATTGTCGTCAATAAACCTACAGGTATGATTGTTCATCCATCAGCAGGTATTTATTCAGGAACACTTGTGAATGCATTACTCTATCATTGTCATGATTTATCAGCAATAAATGGTATTACACGTCCTGGTATTGTACATCGTATTGATAAGGAAACAAGTGGTCTATTAATGGTTGCAAAAAATGATAATGCCCATCGTTCATTATCTAAACAATTAGAAGAACATTCAGTTGTACGTCGTTATGTAGCACTCGTTCATGGTGTTATTAATCATAACGTAGGTCGTATTGAAGCACCTATTGGACGTGATAGCAAAGATCGTAAGAAGATGGCTGTCACTAGTAAGAATGCCAAAGATGCAATCACTAACTTTAAAGTATTAGAGCGTTATGATGATATGACACTTATTGAATGTCGTCTAGAAACAGGTAGAACACATCAGATCCGTGTTCATATGCAATATATTGGTCATCCAGTTTATGGAGATCCTCAATATGGCTTTAGAAATGATGATAACACACATGGACAGTATCTACATGCTAAAGTATTAGGTTTTGTTCATCCTAGAACCAATGAACATATGTATTTTGAAGCACCTTTACCTGATTTCTTTGAAGAAAAGATCAAAGAACTAGGAGGAGAATACAATGGATAAGCAGATCATTACATGGGATCAGTATTTCATGGGAGTAGCTAAACTCTCTGCTTATCGTTCTAAAGATCCTAATACGCAGGTTGGCGCTTGTATAGTAAACAGTGATAATCGTATAGTAGGGGTAGGATACAATGGTCTTCCAAGAGGATGTGAAGATGATAAGTTTCCTTGGACTGTAAGAGAAGGGGCTTTGTATGATACCAAGTATCCTTATGTTGTACATGCCGAATTAAACGCAATACTTAACTGTACTCAGAAGCTGCAGGGTTGTCGTATCTATGTTTCTTTATTCCCATGTCATGAATGTACTAAAGCAATCATTCAGAGTGGTATTAAAGAAATTGTCTATGAAGATGAAAAATACAAAGGAACAGAAAGTGATAGAGCAGCTAAACGTATGTTAGATGTGGCTGGTGTTTCTTATCGTAAAGTTCCTGCATTTGAAATAGAAATAAAAAAAGAGAATCAATAATGATTCTCTAGATGAAGAAGAAGGCCTATAGGCCTTCTTTTAATTTCTTTAATGCTCCCTTAACTCTCTTCATATTAGTGAAATTCAACTTACATACTTTAGTAAGAATCTTATCACCATACTTGTGCGCAAGTTTAACAGCCACGATTTCGGCATTAGTGCCAGCCCCTCTAGCAAGGTTCATCTTTAAACTCTTTGTCATACTAGCAAAATATTGTAGATATGCATAACGAGAAATGATTTCTGCAGCTAATACTGCTAAATACTGTTCATCAGCATTGGTTTCAAAAATCATATCTTTTACGACAATAACTTCACTCTTTAAATAATTATAATAAGTCTTAGGTGAAACGAATTGATCAATAACTTTAAATTCAACACTCTTCTTCACTTTCTGAAGAACATTCACAACAGCCTGATTAAAAAGACGTGCACGAATGTTTGCCTGGTTGATTCCACTATCAATCATCTTATTATAATGTGAGTTATCTAGTACTAGTAGTGATGAAATGAGATGTCCTTTTAATAGTTTAGCGTAATTGATAATTTCCTGATTAGACAAATCATCAATATTATCAATATGCAGGTTTTTAATAATCTCAAGTGCTTCATCATCGGCATAGCATGCAACGACACAAAGCGGCCCAAGAAAATCAGCAGATCCTGTTTCTGCAGCACCAATATGTGGATGCATACATAAGTGATCTGAATTCTTTTCCTGCTCAATCTTTTTTGCTAAACTTCTAGACCAATGCTTTGCTTCATGCACCGCATTCTGTCCTAAAAAGCTTGCTTCATAATTCGATGTCACTTCGATGTCACAGCCAATAGCATGAGCTTTTAAAAGAAGGTTCTCGCTTTCGAATGGAACCATCTGACTGTCATAAAACTTCTTCATCTTGTTTAAAATGTTTTCATTAATCAAAAATTTAATTGGCTCCACTATATTCACCTCACATGTTTTATTTTATCATAAATTTCATTTTTTTGACAGTATAAATTTCATTTGTTATAATTAAGAACCGACAACGTCAAGGAGGTAAGTGTTATGAGTTTTCTTGATTTGATTCTTATCGCTTTTTTGTTATATATGTTTTTTAGTGGATATTCCAAAGGTTTTTTCTCTACATTATATGATTTAGTAAGCTTTATAATCATGATGCTTTTTATTTATTTTAATGTAGAAACTATTTCTTCTATTATCCAGATTTATAAGCCTGTAAATGATCCTTTATCACAATTAGGTGGTTCAGTTATAAATATGTTGATAGTCTTTATTATTATGTTTGTTGTTCTAGAAGTGATCCGCAGACTCATAGGCGTTCTTATTAAACCTTTAGTCAATCAATTGACTGATCATTTTGCACTCACTGCTTTTGTCAATCATTTATTAGGTGCGTTGATTCACGCATTAAAGGGTGTATTTATCTCCTTTATGGTTATGATAATGGTTATTATTCCCTTCTTTGGACCTGATATCTTAACTAATTCTAAAATTGGACATTTAATCATAGAAGATGTACCAATTATCTCACAAAAAGCAATCAATGAAGCAAGTGCTTATGGAAGCTTATTAAAAGGACAGCATACACTTCAACTAGAAGATCAAGATATACTAAAGAAGATGATTATCGCGAATAATCATGCTTATGATCATGGAATATTAAATGAGCATGATGCAACACAGTTTGTCTATACACAATTAGGCCCTGCTTTAATGAATCAGCAGGTCATTATACCTCATGAAGAAAAACTTCAATTTATCTCTTTATTAAATAAAACACCTTATACAGAAACAGAAAAGAATACAATATTAAATAATATAGGAAGTGAATAAAATGTTAGATAGTTATAAAGTATTAGAATTTCCAAGAATTCTAAATAGTATTGCTGGCAGCTGCCGTACAGAGATTGCGAAAAAGAAAGTATTACAATTAGAAATGTATGATAATCTGGCTGATTTAAATGAAGAACAGAATCGTTTAGAAGAAGCCATGACTATTCATCGTATTATGGGCACTTTACCTCTTGCACCACTTCATGATATCAGTGCATATCTTGCAAAAGCGAAGATGGATGGTATTTTAGCACCTGAAGAGCTTATGGCTATTGATCATATGTTAGAAAATATCTTTCAGGTAACTTCTTACTTTAATGCTTATGAAGGAGAAATTATTCTCTTAAGAGACTTAGTAGAAGGCTTAGAAGGGGATAATGGGTTACATATAGAAATCAATAGATGCATTATGCCCGATAGCTCTATCAGTGATCATGCCAGTGAAACACTTTATCGTATTAGAAAAAGCATGCATGCATTAGAAGGACGTATTCGTCATTCTATGGAAGGGTATTTAAAGAGTGAAAAGAATTCATTAAGTATGGATACTCTCTCTAGCAAAAATGACCGTTTAGTTCTTGCAGTTAAAGCACCTCATAAAAATGAAATCAAAGGTTTAGTACATGCTACAAGTGCTTCTGGTCAGACATTCTTTATTGAACCAGAAAGTGTTGTTGTTATGAACAATGAACTTAATGAATTAAAGAGTCAGGAACAGACTGAAATCAATAAAATCTTACAGAGCCTTACAAGACGTGTTAAGTATAACTATACAAGATTCTATTTTGATCAGGAGCTCATGTCTGAACTAGATTTTATTTTTGCGAAAGCACGTTTTGGATGTGATTATGATTGCATTAAACCTGATATCAATGAATCAGGTGTTCTCTCTTTAAAACAGGCTAGACACCCACTTATTGATCAAGAAAGAATTGTACCTAATGATATTATTATTGATGGTAAGATGTTGATGATTACTGGTTCTAATACTGGTGGTAAAACTGTTGCTTTAAAGACTGCAGGATTACTTTCATTAATGGCAATTAGTGGTTTAGCCGTGCCAGCTATTTCAGCTTCTATTCCATTCTTTGATGCAGTCTATACCGATATTGGTGATGAACAATCTATTGAGCAGTCTCTTTCAACATATTCATCACATATGAAGAAGCTTATTTATATCTTAGAACATGCAACATGTCGTTCTTTAATTCTTATTGATGAAATTGGGTCTGGTACAGATCCACAAGAAGGGGCATGTCTAGGAGAAGCTATTCTGGATACTTTATTAAGACGTGACTGCCGTATTATTGCATCTACTCACTATGGTGAACTTAAGAACTATGGGCAGTCAAGAGATGATATTACTCTGGCATCTGTTGGATTTGATGTAGAAACAATGCGTCCTACATATAGATTAAAGCTTCATTCTATTGGTTCATCTTACGCCTTTGAGATTGCTGCTTCTTTAGGTCTTGATCATGAGATTATTGATCAAGCTTTACATAATAAAGAAGAACGTATGAGTGAAGCAGAAAAGTTAACTGAAAAACTGACTAAACAGAGTGCTGAATTAGATGAAAAAGAAGAAAGAATCAATACATTACTTGCAGACAATGAAAAGCTTCATAATCGTTATGAACATCAGCTATCCGTTGCCACAAAACAGAAAGATCGTATTGTCGAAGAGGCACAGCAGGAAGCTAATAAGATGCTTGAAGAGGCTAAGAAGACAATTGATGAATTGACTAAAGATATTATGAATCAAGGTGCTTTAAAGCCTCATCAGGTCACTGCAGCGAAACATGCATTAGATCAGCAGAAATATGAAAAGAAAGAAGTTGTCAAGGTACAGGATCATGTCTTTAAAAAAGGTGATCATGTTAAACTTGATAAAATGAATAGAGAAGGGGATGTCCTAGAAGTTAAGAAGCATGAATTGCTTGTTGATTTAGGTGGTCTCCAGGCTCGTGTTAAGGATACTGATGTAACATTCATGCATAGTGCCTCTAAGCCTCAGAAGGTTAAAAAAGCAGGCACAAGACAGCATATGAAGAAGACTGGACATTATGAAGTCAATGTCATTGGTATGCGTTATGAAGAAGCGATGAATATTGTAGAAAAGTTCTTAGATGACGCTTTATTACTAGGTTATCCTTCAGTACGTATTGTGCATGGTATGGGTAAAGGCATTTTACGTAATGGTATAAGAAAGAAGCTAGACCATTTATCATATGTCAAGGAATATCGTGATGGTGGGCCAAATGAGGGTGGTTTAGGTGTAACGGTAGTTAGCTTTGAATAAGAATCTAGACTATATTAAAAAGAAGCTTTCTCTGCTTCCTATGTCTCCTGGCTGTTACTTAATGAAGAATACAGACGGAAAAGTTATTTATGTAGGAAAGGCGCGAAAACTTAAAAATCGCGTCTCTTCTTATTTTACAGGAGCACATAACTATAAAACCACAAAATTAGTCGATCATATATGGGACTTCGACTATATTGTGACAGGCAGTGAAAAGGAAGCATTATTACTAGAAATTAACCTTATTAAAGACTATACACCTGAATACAACATCATGTTCATGGATAATACCTATTATCCTTATATTGAACTCACTGATGAAACCCATCCAAGACTTAAAATAGTAAGAAAAACTAAAAATAAAAAAAATAAGTACTTTGGTCCTTATCCCGATGCCACTGCTGCTAGAAATACTTTTAAATTATTAAATAAGCTTTACCCATTAAGAAAGTGCAATCATGTACCAGATAAACCATGCTTATATTATTCTTTACATCAATGTCTAGGTCCATGTATTAATGAAGTTGACAAGAGCCAATATGATGAAATTAGAAAAGAACTGATTTCTTTTATACATGGTAATACCAAATCTAAAATAGATGAACTCACTGAAAAGATGATGACAGCTAGTGAAAATCTTCAATTTGAACTTGCGAAAGAATATCGTGATCTCATTCGTTCTATAGAATATGTCACAGCAAAACAGAATGTCCAATTTGGAGACTATAAAGATAGAGATATTTTAGGTTATTTTATTGATAAAGGCTACATTAGTATTCAGCTCTTCTTTATGCGTGAAGGTAAACTTCTCTATCATGATTTTAATTTAGAACCAGTAGGAGAAGATTTTGAAGAAGATTTGATTCGTTTTTTAGTCACTTATTATCAAACACATCCAGAACCTTATGAACTGCTTATTCCTCAGGATGTTGATCTAGAACTATTAACTGAAATATTATCCTGTCATGTTCTTCAGCCACAACGAGGAGATAAGAAATCCTTAGTAGAAATGGCTAATAAAAATGCGAAAGAAGCATTAGAAAAGAAATTCTTGTTAAAAGAGAAGACAGATGAAAAAACAATTCTTCCTATTATTGAATTAGGCCAAAAACTAGGTATTGATACACCACATACAATTGAATTATACGATAACTCTAATATTCAGGGTGCTTATGCAGTCGCTGGTATGGTTGTATATAAAGACGGTGTACCATCTAAAAAAGATTATCGTAAATATAAGATCAAGACAGTAGAAGGTCCAGATGATTATGCAAGTATGAAGGAAGTTATCTATAGACGTTATTATCGCTTACTTATGGAACAAAAAGAAATGGCTGATCTCATAATTGTCGATGGTGGACTAGGACAGATCAAAGTTGCCAAAGAAGTGATAGACAGCTTAAATCTCTCTGTACATATATGTGGTTTATCCAAGGATGATAAACATTCTACCGCAATGTTGCTAGATGAAGATGGAAACCAGGTTCCTATTGATACAAAGAGTCCTTTATTCTTTTTATTAACGCGTATGCAGGATGAAGTGCATCGCTATGCTATATCATTCCACCGTCAGGTACGCTCTAAATCCTTATTTAGTTCTATATTAGATGAAGTAGAAGGAATAGGGGAAGCACGCAAGAAGAAGCTTCTTAATCATTTTAAGAGTGTTAAAAAGATGAAGGAAGCATCACTGGAAGAACTAGAAGCAGTCATTCCCAAGAATACTGCAGCAAAGCTCTATGAAGTACTACATAAAGAATAATCTATACACTCTTCATGATATACTATATAATTGACACTAGAGAGCAGGTGATTTAATGGAAAATAAGCGCAAGTATCTGTTTATTACAGTCATTGCATTATTTATCGTTTCATTCTATACAATTAATCTCCGATTTGATCCATTCTATCGTGTCAATGGCATCAACAACGATAATAGAATGATCATCGAAAAGTATTTAAGTAAAGAAGAACAGAAATATCTTGTAGAAAACAGAATTCCTCTTTACCATTTTATGAAATATATCAAATATGATGATTTCTATCTTCCATATTATCAATATTATGAACTACTAGAAAAAACAGGGCGTTACTCTACAAATAAATCTATCCTACAAACAGGCAATGAATTAGCAACTAAACTCACTGGCATCTATAAAGGTGCATCTTATGATCAAGCAAAGAAACTTGTAGAACATGATTTAGAAGCAGGATATTTATATAATCAGAACTTTGATTTTGATAAACTACAAATATATTATAAAATGAGACCTCTTTATGAAGATTATAGTTATGTAGACGATACAGAATACTATATTGAATTATTAAAGAATCGTGGACTAACAGATAAAATGATTCTTTCATTTTTCAAACAGGCATGTGCTAATTACTCTCGTTATGGTTTAACAACACTTATGACTCAGGCAAATAATCCTGATATGTTCTTGATTCCTGATCCTTCAGCTCTTTTAACTACCTTAAGTGATCAAACTTATATAGGTGCTTATGTTCCTCATAACCTTGTCTTAATGTCAGATATTCATCGTTTAAAATATGCCATGTATTTAAATAATGACGCTTATGACGCGTTAAAGAAGATGATTGATGCCATGCCTGATGAGATTGCGAATGACTTTTATGTTAAAGAAGCTTATACAAGCTTTACTGACTTACAGTATTCAAATCCTAACCTTGCAGGTAAAGATGAAAGACAATTAGGTCATACAGTTTCTATTGCATCTAAATCCATTGCCTATCAGGAGTTTGAAACATCTGCCCTGTCCCAATGGCTTGAAGCACATTCATATGAATATGGTTTTATATTACGTTATCCAAAACGTATGGCATCTTCTACAAATCATGTGTATGATGCACATTATTATCGTTATGTGGGTAAGAAGAATGCGAATAAGATTTATAAAGAAAATAGTTGTATTGAAGAATATAATCAGAAGGAGGCGGCTGAATGAAAAAAATTGTAATTATGTCAGATAACCATGGTGACATGAATATCTTAACAGATATTAAAGTTTTAGAAGATGATGCAGATTACTATATCCATTGTGGTGATAGTGAATCATATCAATTATGCGATTTAGATGAATTTGTTGCTGTGAAAGGAAACAATGACTGGAGTCTTGATCTTCCACAAACTGCAAGATTAGATATTGAAGGAAGACATCTTCTGATTACTCATGGGCAGTTCTTTGGTTATTTTGATCGTGAAAAGAAAATGCTGGACTTTTTAAAGAAATATAATGGAGATGTTTTAATCTCAGGACATACACATATGCCTCTTGTAAAAGAAGAAAATGGTTTATGGCTTATTAATCCTGGCTCTACTTCCTGGCCACGTGGTGGCAGCAAAAGATCTTATGCAGTGATGACTATTGATGGTACAAATGTAGATGTTAGAATTAAAACATTGGAATAATGATACAATTTATTAAATAGGATTGACTTTTTATATCTTCCTATTATAATGGGCATGTAAAGTCAAATATAAAGATAGAGGAAGCGATGCATCAGAGTAGTATGAGGAGTCGGCAGACTAAGAATCATATGAAAGGTAATCATCGCCGAAAGAAGATAAGTGGCAGCTTATAGTCTTGGGGATTCAGGAAATACCTGTCTCACTCCTTCATGATGAAGAGGCGTTATCTAATCGTTAAAAGCTATGCGATAACGTATGGCTTTTTTTCTATTTTTATATAGAAAGGGGAATAATTATGAAAAAGACTTTAATTACGCTTGCTACAGCAGCGCTTGTATTATCAGGATGTGGATCATCTACTAAGGATGACAACACTTTTACAGTAGGGATGGAAGCAGCTTACCAGCCATTTAACTGGCAGACTTCTAAGAAAACAGATACTGCAGTTAAATTAGATGGTGGTGCAGGTTATGCAGATGGTTATGATGTTGTCGTTGCCAGCAAAATTGCTAAAAAATTAGGAAAGAAACTTGTAGTAAAGAAGATTGCATGGGATGGTTTACAGCCAGCTGTGGAATCTGGTGAAATTGATGCAATTATCGCAGGTATGACTGCTGATAAGAAACGTGAAAAGGGATTAGATTTCACTACACCTTATTACCAGAGTGAAATGGTTATGATTGTAAGAAAGAACAGTCCAATGACTTCATTCAATGATATCCAGCAGTTCTCAGGATATAAGGTAACAGGTCAGAAGAATACTAACTATGATACAATCATTGATCAGATTAACGGTGTAAAACATCAGACACCTAAATCAACTTATCCAGAATTAGTTGTAGCTTTACAGCAGGGTGATACAGATGGTATTACTGCTGAATTACCAGTTGCAAATGGTATCGTACAGGCTAACCCAGATTTATCAATCGTTAAGTTTGCAGATGGCCATAACTTTAATGTAGATACTGCAGTATCAATTGGATTAAAGAATAATACACGTAAGACTGCTGAATTCAAGAAGATTCAGAAGGCTTTAGATTCTATTTCACAAGAAGAAAGATTAAAAATCATGGAAGATGCTGTTAAGAGAGCACCTACTGAAAAATAGGAGATAAAATGAAAATAGATTTTCAATATGCATGGAGTCAGTTAATTAATAACTGGCCTCTATTCTGGTATGGTATTAAGATGACAATCGCTTTTGCGGTTGTTGGTACATTAGCTGGTTTAATTATTGGTTTAATTATTGGTGCCATTCGTTGTGTACCATTAGATCCACTAGATAAACCAGTAACAAGATTCTTTAAACGTTTAGGACGTTTTATTACAGGCTTTTATGTATGGGTATTCCGTGGAACACCTATGATGGTTCAGGCCGTATTCCTTTATTACTTATTCAAACCAGTATTACATTGGAATAACTTTACAGCTGGTATGGTAATTATTTCAGTGAATACAGCTGCCTATATGGCTGAAATTATTCGTAGTGGGATTCAATCTATTGATCCTGGACAGATGGAAGCAGCTAAGTCTTTAGGTATGACAAATACTCAGACTATGATTTCTATCATCTTCCCACAGGCTATTAAGAATACATTCCCATCACTTGGTAACCAGTTTATTGTTAATATTAAGGATAGCTGTATGTTAAATGCGATTTCAGTTGTTGAATTATTCTTCCAGGCACAATCAGTGGCTGGTACAAACATGAGATATATCGAAGTGTATCTTGTTGTTGCAATTCTTTACTTAATTCTTACAACTGTAGCTACATTTGTACTTAACTATGTTGAAAAGAAAATCAATAAGACAAACACAGTTACTATCAAGGATAACTGTGCTTAAGGAGGAAAGAAATGAATACAGTAATTGAAATTAAACATTTAGAAAAACATTTTGGTGACCTCCGTGTTCTTAACGATATTAATTTCACTATTGAGCGTGGTAAGGTAGTTACTATTATTGGTTCAAGTGGTTCTGGGAAAAGTACATTACTAAGATGTATCAACCTTCTTGAAGTACCTGATGCAGGTGAAATTCTATTTAATGGACAAAATATCCTTAAAGGTGATTTAGATGCTTCTACATATCGTAGTAAAGTAGGCATGGTATTCCAGAACTTTAACTTATTTAGTAATAAAACAGTTTTAGAAAACTGTATGATTGGACAAATCAAAGTATTAAAGAAATCTAAAGAAGAAGCTCGCGTTGAAGCAATGAAACAGCTAAAAGCTGTTGGTATGGATAAATTTGCAGATGCTTCTAGTACAAAGCTTTCTGGTGGACAGAAACAGCGTGTTGCGATTGCAAGAGCTTTATGTATGAAACCAGAAGTACTTCTATTTGATGAACCTACAAGTGCCTTAGATCCTGAAATGGTAGGGGATGTATTAGATGTTATGAAGGAACTTGCGAAAGAAGGTTTAACAATGGCTGTTGTGACTCATGAAATGCAGTTTGCAAGAGAAGTCAGCGATGTAGTATGTTTCATGGATAAGGGTGTTATTGCAGAAATGGGAACACCTGAAGAAGTATTTGAACATCCTAAAACAGAACGTGCTAAACAGTTCTTATCACGTTATTCTAATAGATAAAATATTGACTCAAGAGATAGCATAAAAGCTGTCTCTTTTTCTTATATAAAAAAACTGGTAATGACGGTTCTTTACCAGTTATATGCAAAATAAAAACCTCGGATAAACCGAGGTAATTAACAGATGGCGTCCACGAGGGGATTCGAACCCATGACCGCACGCTTAGAAGGCGTGTGCTCTATCCAGCTGAGCTACGTAGACATTTGTTTTTCGACTGCTCGTATATAATAGCATATAGATCATTTTAATGCAATAAGAAAATGAAAAAAATGATTAAATACCTATCTTAAGCTTTTCTCACACTTTAAATAATAAACAAACTGTGTATATATTATAATATTCATATAACATTTTGAGTATTTTTAAATTGTATTATAATATATATTGAAATGATAAATTGTTAGCGCTATCATATATACATATGGGAGGAATCAAAATGAATAAGAAACAGAAACTCGTTTCTACTACATTATCTACAGTAACAGCATTATCATCTGTAGGTGCTATCTCTAGTTTGCCTAATACCGTTATTAAGAATGTTCAGGCATTAAATGAAAATACAGTAGAAACAACTCAACAGGTACAACCAACAGTTAGAACAGATTTAGAAAAGGAAGTAGAAGATAAGAACTCTACTGTTATTTCTACTGGAGCTGCATTACAGGGAGCAGAGAATCAGAAGAACAGTTCAGAGGAAGCATTTAACAATGCGAAAACCAACAAGAAAGAAAATGATGAAAAGCTTACTACTTCACAAAATCAGGTTGATCAGACTCTTGCGAAAGAAGTAAAAGATAGAGCTCAGATCGTTTTACAGCTACAGGAAACTTTATCATCACAGAAACAGCAAAAAGAAGCTTTAGATAAAGCTGTAGAAGAAAAGCAGAATCAATTAAAGAATGAGCAGGACAAATACAACAAAGCGCAAACTGATTATAATGATTTAGCTGAGAAGAATAAGGATGCCTTAGATAAGTTAAATCAGGCTGAAGAGGATAAGGCTCAATATGAAAAAGACCTTGCCAGCTTAAATGATCAGTTGACTACTTTAAATAAGGACATTGAAACAGTTACCACAAAACTTAATGAAGAAACAAAAGCATTAGAAGACAACAAAGCTACTCTTAGTCAGTTAACTACAGAAAAACAAAAACTAGAATCACAGTTAAAAACTTCTAATGATAAGCTTAATTCTTTAAAAGATGCACTTAATAAACAGCCAACAACTGAAGAAGTGACTCAGTTGCAGAAAGAAATTGATACTCTTGAAACGGATATCGATACTAAGACAACTCAGTTATCTACTTTAGACCAGGAAATTAATAGCTTAACTACTTCAATTGAAGCACAAACTGCAACTGTTAATGAAACAACAAAGAAAAAGGATGATTTAACTAAACAGTATGATGCTTTAACTACACAGGTTAATGAAGCAAAAACAAATCTAGATACTGCAAAGACTAACTACGATGCAGCTAAAAAAGCAGTAGATGACCTCAACAACAATGTTGATACACCAAAACTTGCAAGTTTAAAGTCTGAACTCTATCAATTACAGAAGCAGCAGTCTGCCTTACAAACACAAGTGGATGCGACTACAAGTCAATTAAAAGCAGCTGAAACTGAATTAGCCAATGCTTATACAAAATATGATAACAACGTTGTCAACTTCTATAAAGAAGTCTACAACAATACTGGTAATTTAGATGCTTATTATGCTTATACTGAATTAGAAAAGTATGATGGTAAAAAAGTAGGTTCAGCCACTATTTATGATAGTAAGAATTATGATAAGACAATGGCATCATTATCTGATTTAAAGGAAGCCCTTAATTATATTAAGATGTGTAATCAGATTAGAGCATATGAAGGTTCCGATCCACTTAAAGTCTCTTATTACCTTCTGGCTGTATCCGCAATCCAGAACGAATTTACATCTGTAAAATGGGGACATTCAGAAATATATCCATTCGCTGAAAATATATATGGAAGTTCAAGAGATTACAACTCTACAGACTTCTTAGATCAAAACGGCAATTTGGATGTAGATTATTTAGATCGACTTGGAAGAGATCAAAACTTAGATGCATTCAGTATACAAAGACAAAATCCATTTTATGGTTGGTGGACTGAAGAAAAAATTTTATATGAACAGACACACAACGCAGATAAAGCTGGACATTACTTCAACATTATAAATCAAAATTATACTCTGACTGGATTCAGCCATAATAATCAACTACATAATAGTGGTTATTACACTTGGGGACAAGTATTTTCAGGAAGCCTCGTTGCAAATAAATTGGATGGTAGTGGTCAAGTAAGAATCACAGGTCAAAGTGTAGATGAATTTGAAAATACATTAAATGCCTGGATCTTAAAGAAGGCAAATGGTGTTCGAATTGAACAGAATAATGTTGATAATGCAAAAGCTGAAGTTGAAAAGGCGACAAATGCGCTTAATGATAACAAGCAGAATATCAGCACAAAACAGACTGAAATCAGTAATTATAAGGATAATGTAAAGACACAATTTAAAGCTGCAGAAACGACTTATAACAACGCTAAGAGCACATATGATAATCTAGTCAATCAGCAGTCTTCAGTAAAAGCTGAATTAGATACTACTTCTACTCAACTTAACGCACAAAAAGACGCTTTAACTAAACTAGAAGATCAGTTAAAAGCTAATAAAAATGAGAAAGATACTTTATCTAGGCAGATCACTGATGAAAAGGCATTATTAGCTCAAAAGAAAGAAGAACTTGCGAATACCACTAAAGATAAAGCTGAACTAGAACAGGCTCTTAAAGATGCGAATGCTGATGTTAATCGTATTACTTCTTTAATTGATGAAAATGATAAGAGAATCAATGCTCTTGAGTCAGAAATCAACACTAACCAGCAGAATATCAATACATATAGTGCTGAGTTAAATACTTTGAACTCTGAAGTTACTAGTAAAGAAACTGAAAAGAACGCTTTATCTGCCAATATTGATATGTTAAATACTGCGATTGAAGCATACAATAAACAGTTAGAAGAATGCAACAAGGCAAAAGATGCATTAAATGCTGCTAAAAACAATCTTGATAATGTTCAAGCTGAATATGATCAGGCTGTTAAAGGCCAAAAAGCTCAAGCTGATGCCGTAGCTGATACTACTAAGAAGCTAGATGATGCAAATGAAAGTCTTACAAAAGCACAAAGAGCCACTGCTGATTGGGAAGGTATTAAAGCAGGTACTATTGATCATTATGCACCTTATCATGATGAAGTATTAGATAACTTAAGTGATACTGTATTAGTTTATGTAAGTGCGAAAGATGCTGCTGGTTCAATTGAAACTAAACTTGCTGATGCGCAGAAGGACTATGATGAAAAGACAAAGAATTATGAGAATGCTTTAAGTGCCTATAATGCAGCTCTTAACGAATATAATGACGCTAAGGCTGATTTAGATGCATTTGATGCAAAATATGGTATTGTCACAAAAGATACAATTACTTTACTAAGTGAAATGACTTATACTGGTAAACAAATTAAACCGGAGATTGTAGTCAAAGATAGTAAAGGTAATGTTGTTGATCCAAGTGAATATACAATCACTTATGGTGATAATACAGAAGTAGGGGAAGGTAGTGTTACTATTAAGTTAAGTGACGAGTATTATGTTGGTACTATCACTAAAACATTTAAGATTGTCTTAGCCTCTACTGATAAAGATGACAATACTACTCCACCTGCAGATAAGAAAGACGATGTCACAACTACTCCTTCTGATAAGAAAGATAACGTTACTGTTACTCCATCACAGAAGAATGATACAACAGCTACAGTAAAGTCTGATAAGACATCTACTACTGTAAAAACAGGTGATTCATCACCAATTGTAATCTTTAGTCTTTTATCAATGCTTTCTATGTTCTTCTATACATTACTAAGAAGAAAAGAAAATAAAAACTAATATGAAAGGTACCCAGGCGTAATAGCGCTTGGGTACCTTTTTACTTAAATATAAAATAAAAACCTCAGATCAACCGAGGTAATTTTTAGATGGCGTCCACGAGGGGATTCGAACCCATGACCGCACGCTTAGAAGGCGTGTGCTCTATCCAGCTGAGCTACGTAGACATTTGTATTTCGACTGCTCATGTATAATACCATGACTTTTTTTATAATGCAAGCACTTTTTTTATAAATATATGTGTTGACTTTATTAAATCACTTCACATATAATGATCATTAGTTTGATAACACTAACTATTATTAGCTGAGACTAAGTAAGGAGATGACTATGAAAATTATTTGGATACTACTAGGATTTATATCTTTGATACTTGGTACTTTAGGAATTGTACTTCCTATTTTACCTACTGTTCCTTTTTATATGGCAACTGTATTCTGTTTTGCGAAAAGTTCAGATAAGCTTCACCACTGGTTTACGCACACAAACCTTTATAAAAAGCACTTAGATAGTTTTATACAAAACAGATCTATGACATTAATGACTAAATGTAAGATCCTGGGTATGGTTACAGCTATTATGTTAATAGGGTTCATCTGTATGAAAAATGTACCTGTAGGAAGAATATGTATTACGATTGTCTGGATTTTCCATATTCTTTATTTCTTTTTCCGAATCAAGACGATAAAGAAAGAAGTGATAATCAATGAATAAAGTAGAAAAAAAGAGAGTCAAAGAACAGGAAACGATTGAAAAGATGGTTCATATCTATTGTAAAAAGAATCATCATACAAAAGAGTTATGTTCTGAATGTAAGGAATTAGTGAATTATGCAACAACACGTAGTCAAAGATGTCCTTTTATGGCAGAAAAGACATTCTGTGCGCATTGCAAGGTGCATTGTTATAAGTCTGAGATGAGAAAAAGAATCAAACAGGTCATGCGTTATAGTGGTCCTAGAATGATCATCTATGCTCCTAAAACAGCTTTATGGCATATGCTATGTACTATAAAAGAAAGGATATTAAAATGATTAAAACAAGATTGATACAATTGTTGTCGCATTCTAAAAAATATATTGTTTATACAGTATTCTGGCAATGGATTTCATTACTCGCACAGATCACTGCTGTATTTACTATTGCAGACTTATTGGGTTATGTATTGAATAATACGCTTACTATAACTCATCTTAAATCTACATTTTTATTATTACTAGGAATCATAGTGATTCGCTATACATGTGAACGTATGAGTGCTCGTACATCATACCTAGCAAGTGTGGATGTAAAACGTATATTAAGAGAAAAGATTTATGATAAGATGCTTAAACTCGGAGCCTCTTATAATGAATATGTGTCTTCTTCTGAAGTAGTACAGGTGTCTACAGAAGGAGTAGAACAATTAGAAACATATTTTAGCAAATATCTCCCTCAATTATTTTATAGCTTACTTGCACCAATCACATTATTTATTATATTAAGTCGGGTAAATCTAAAAGCAAGTCTCGTATTATTAATCTGTGTACCACTTATTCCTATGTCTATAGTAGCTGTACAGAAGTTTGCGAAAAAACTATTAAGTAACTATTGGTCTACTTATACAGGACTTGGAGATTCATTTCTAGAAAACCTTCAGGGATTAACTACATTAAAAATCTACCAGGCTGATCAAAATAAAGCAGAAGAAATGGATCAAGAATCCGAAAAATTCCGTAAGATTACTATGAAGGTTTTAACTATGCAGCTTAATTCTATTAGTGTCATGGATATTGTTGCTTATGGTGGTGCTGCAGTGGGAATGATCATTGCTTTATTAGAATATCTTCATGGACATATTAATATGCAGGGTACTCTCTGTATCATTCTTCTAGCCAGTGAATTCTTCCTTCCTTTAAGACTACTTGGATCTTTTTTCCATATCGCAATGAATGGGATGGCAGCGAGTGATAAAATCTTTAGAATTCTTGATATTCCTGAAATAGGTTCTGGAAAAGAAGTATTATCTGATCATAGTTTAGATATCTTATTCAAGGATGTTCATTTCTCTTATGAAGAAAATAGAGAAATATTAAAGGGTATTGATATGACATTACCAAAAAACTCTTTTATTTCATTAGTTGGAGAATCAGGATGTGGTAAGAGTACAATTGCTAGTATTCTTGCTGGAAAGAATAGAGGATATACAGGTGATATCACAATTGGTGGTACTCCCTTAAAGGATGTCAATGAAGAAGGTTTAATGAAGCATGTTGTATTGATTAGACATAACAGCTATTTATTTAAAGGGACTGTAGAAGAGAATCTTCGTATGGCTGATCCTCATGCTACAAAAGAAGAAATGGAAGCAGTACTAGAAAAAGTAAACCTTTTAGGATTTCTTAACTCACAGGATGGTATAAAAACAAAACTATTAGAGAAAGCATCTAACTTATCGGGTGGTCAGTGTCAAAGATTAGCCCTTGCTCGTGCTTTACTTAAAAAAGATGTATCTGTCTATATCCTTGATGAAGCAGCTTCTAATATTGATATTGAAAGTGAAGAACTGATTATGAATGTCATTCATGAATTAGCCAAAACAAAAACTGTATTACTTATTTCTCATAGACTTGCCAATGTAGTAAAGAGTGATCATATCTACTTCTTACAAGATGGACAAATCAAAGAACATGGTTCACATACTGAATTAATAAATCAAAATGGGGCCTATAAACATTTATATGAAACACAGATGGCTTTAGAAAACTATGGAAAGAAAGGAACTGTATAATGAATAAAACAAATCGTAGAAGTGCTATTCAAATCATGGGTCAGTTGATTGGTTTAGTTAAACCACTCCTAATTTTTATGATTGCTGCCATTCTGCTTGGTACTGTTGGTTATTTATGTGCGATCTTCCTGACTATCCTTGCAGGACAGGTACTTGCTCATGGACTTATTCCACAATTATTTTTTCGCATAAGAAATCCACGTCTTGTCTTTATGCCTGTTAAAACAGTCTTGACTATAATGATTGTGATTGCTTTATTACGTGGTATTCTGCATTATCTCGAACAATACTGCAATCATTATATTGCCTTCAGATTACTTGCTATTATTCGTCATAAAGTCTTTGAAGCATTACAGAAGCTATGTCCCGCTAAGCTAGAATCTCGTGATAAAGGAAATCTTATTTCTATTATTACTACAGATATAGACAATATGAAATGACGAGGAGGAAACAAAAAAGTAACTCTCCTTAATTGTTCA
>NZ_QTUM01000016.1:14861-40289 GCF_003435615.1 Catenibacterium sp. AM22-6LB | reverse complement strand
TAGTTTAACACGGCAAGTTGATAATGTCCCAATTGGGACATTATCAACTTGGATACATTAAGACATTTTCATATTGGAATCAGATATTTACGAAGTATAGAGTCAAACCCATTGACATTAGAGAATAATATGTTATACTTAAATAGTAATCATTCCTAATAAGGAATTAAAAAAGGAGAAAAGAATATGGCAAAATTTGTATGTAAAGTGTGTGGATATGTTTATGAAGGAGATGCAGCACCAGCTGAATGTCCAGTATGTCATGTAGGAGCTGATCAGTTTGAAGAAGTAAAAGGTGAAATGAAATTAGCTGCTGAACATGAATATGGTATTTATGCTAAAACTGTAAAAAATAATCCTGATATCACTGATGAAGATAAGAAATTTATCTTTGATCAGTTAAAAGCAAACTTTGAAGGTGAATGTTCAGAAGTTGGTATGTATTTATGTATGGCAAGAATCGCACATAGAGAAGGTTATCCTGAAATTGGTTTATATTGGGAAAAAGCAGCTTATGAGGAAGCAGAACATGCTGCTAAATTTGCTGAAATGTTAGGTGAAGACTTAGAACCAAATATGAAAGCAACTACTAAGGATAACTTAGCTTGGCGTGTAGACTGTGAATTTGGTGCAACTGCTGGTAAAGTTGAACTTGCTACATGCGCTAAAAAGAATAACTTAGATGCAATTCATGATACAGTTCATGAAATGGCAAGAGATGAAGCAAGACATGGTAAAGCATTAAAAGGTTTATTAGATAGATATTTTGGAAAGTAATTAAATCATAAAGAATTTGAATCTTACTACTTATATGTGGTAAGATTTTTTTTAGTTATTGACAATTAGAAGAAATAAGATAATAATATAACTGTGTTAGATAACACTGTTATATTTTAGAAAGGTACCAAAAAATATGACGACTAAAGCTATCAAAACACAAGAACTCATACTAGAAACTGCGTTGAAACACTTCTTAAAAGAAGGTTATGCAGGTGCATCTTTAAGAAAGATTGTTAAGGATGCAGGACTCACTACTGGTGCATTTTATAAGTATTATCCTACAAAAGAGAAGTTATTTAATGCACTCATTGATCCTTACTTAGAAGATATTTATAAAATCTACGATGAAATAATTGATCAATTTGAAAAACTATCAGCAGACGATCAGACAAACAATATGTCATATTCTGCTGAATGTGGTTTAGACCGTATGATTCACTATTTATATAACCACCATGATCATTTTAAACTATTATTTAAATGTGGAGATAGTGGTAAATATGAAGAGTTTATTCATAATATGGTTGATCGTGAAATAAAAGCAACTTATAAATATCTTGAAACAATGAGACGTGCAGGAATGGATATTCCTGAAGTCAGTGACCTTATGATGCACATGGTTTACACAGGATTCTTCTCATCAATTCTACAAATTATCGAACACGATATCGACAAGGATACTGCAATAAAAATCTTATCTCAGTTAAGAGAGTTTCAAACAGGTGGCTGGGAACGTGTATGGGGCATTAAATTTCCAGCATAATAATAAAGCGGCAATACCGGTAAGCCGCTTATATTATTATCAATGGGTTAGTTAAAACTAACATAAGGAGGAGCTAAACATATGAAGAAAAAATCAACTACTGCCTGGATCTTAGAATGGGCAGGACAGAAAAAGAGTTCCTATGTACTCAGTGTCATACTAGCGATAGGTAATGTAGTATGTAAAATCATTCCCTATTTTATTATTATCGATGTGGTAAAAATGTTTTTAAATGGTTCAAAGAACTTTAATGATTATATGTATGATGCGATTTTAATTGCGGTATCATTTATAATTGCTGAATTATTTCATTCACTCTCTACAACACTATCACATAAAGCCACTTTTACAGTACTTGCAAATATTAGAAAAGCATGCTGTGATAAGCTTGCTCGTGTACCTCTTGGTTATGTAAAAGATACATCATCTGGTACATTTAAAAATATCATGGTTGAAAGAATAGATAGTATTGAAACAACTTTGGCTCATGTTATTCCAGAGTTCACATCCAACTTACTTGGGCCAGTTGTTATATTGATTTATTTCTTTACTATTGACTATAGACTTGCACTTTGGTCACTTGTACCAATTGTAGTAGGGTTTATCTCTTATTTTGGAATGATGCTTGATTTTAAGCCTAATTTTGAGAAAACAGTGAAAGCGACAAAGGATTTAAATGATGCAGCAGTAGAATATATTGATGGTATTGAAGTCATTAAAGCTTTTAGTAAAACAGAAAGTTCTTATGAAAGATTTACTACATCCGCAAAGGCTTATGCCAATTCTTTTATTTCATGGATGCGTAAATGTTCTATATTTCATGCTTAATGATGACTATTACACCTTATACACTTCTTACTGTATTACCGTTAGGTGCTCATTATGTCGCAAATGGTTCACTTACTGTCGATCATTTTATATTATGTATTATTTTATCTCTCAGTATTGCAGGACCTCTTATTACCGCATTTTCTTATACAGATGATCTAGGTAAAATAAGTGTTATTGTAGGAGAAGTTACAGGTATCTTAGACCAAAAAGAACTTGAAAGACCGCAAAAGAGCATAGATATCCCTCATGATAACTCTATTACACTTAAAGATGTAAAGTTCGCTTATCATGATCAGGAAGTTCTTCATGGCATTAATATGTCGCTTCAGGCAGGTAGTGTCAATGCCATTGTAGGACCTTCGGGAAGTGGTAAATCTACGATTGCGAAGCTTATTGCTTCTTTATGGGATGTAGATAGCGGTAGTATTGAAATCGGCGGTGTAGATATAAAAAATATTGCCTTAAACGATTTTAATAAAAGAATAGCTTATGTAGCTCAGGATAATTATCTGTTTAATGAAACAGTCCGCGAAAATATCAGACAAGGAAATCCAAACGCTACTGATGAAGACATAATAGAAGTCACAAAAAAGAGTGGATGTTATGATTTTATTATGCAGTTAGAAAATGGTTTCGATACAATTGTGGGAGGTGCTGGAGGACATCTTTCTGGAGGAGAAAGACAACGCATCTCTATTGCAAGAGCAATGCTCAAAGATGCACCTATTATTATTCTTGATGAAGCTACTGCATATACTGATCCAGAAAATGAAGCAATCCTGCAGAATTCTATCGCAAAGCTTGTGACAGGTAAAACATTAGTAGTCATAGCACATCGACTTTCTACTGTAAAAGACAGTGATCAATTGTTTGTAGTTGATGAAGGAAATATTGTCGCTCATGGTACACATGATGAACTACTTGAAAAATGTCCGCTTTATAGAGATATGTGGAATGCACATATTTCAGTCAAAGATATAGTAAAGGAGGTACAATAATATGTTTGGGATTCTCAATAAATTCTTTAAATTCTCAGGTAAAGAAAATGAAAAGAAATTCAAGATATCTATATTATTAGGCGTCATTGAAGCTCTTTCCTCAGCAATGAAGATACCTGCTATGATGTATATTCTTATGGGATTAATGAATAATCAATCTATGGGAAAGTATATAACTGGTGCCACTTTGATGATGCTATGTGCTATTGTGATTTCTATTATATGTAAGAGATTTTCTACAGTCTTACAGACAGATGGAGGCTATAATGCCAGTGCCTTTACAAGAATCAAGATTGCTGAGCATTTACGTTATCTTCCAATGGGTTATTTTAATGCGAATAGTATTGGTGAAATCTCTTCAGTTACTACAAATACTATGGAACTATTGGGGGATATTGCTGCAAGAGTCGTTATGTTGACAACTCAAGGTATTCTAGAAACTTTTATGATTATCTTGATGATCTTCATTTTTGATTGGCGAATTGGACTTATTTCTATAGCCGGTGTTGCTGTATTCTTCATTATTAATTCTTTAATGCAAAATGCATCAAAGAATTGTTCGGAAGAAAAGGTATTATGTGACACGGAACTTGTAAATCAAATTATGGAATACTTGCAGGGTATATCGGAAGTTAAATCTTATAATTTGCTTGGAAAACAGGCTGAAAAGTTAAATAATGCGAATGAAGCATGTCAGAACATTAATACGAAGATGGAGCTTCTCTTTGTGCCATACCATTTTTTTCAGGGTATTGTGACGAAAGTGACTGCCACTATTATTATCATCGCAAGTGCATCGTTTTATATTGATGGAACAATGAGTGCTATTTATGCGATTGGTATGACTATTTCTTCATTTATGCTTTATTCTAGCTTAGAATGTGCAGGTAATTACTCTTCATTATTACATGTAGTAAGTGTATGTGTAGATAAAGCCAATACGATTTTAAATCTTAATACAATGGATATTGATGGAAAAGAGATTAATCCAGCTCATCATGATATTAAACTAGATCATATAACATTCTCTTATGATCAAAGAAAAATCATTGATGATGTCTCTTTGACTATCCCAGAAAAGACAACAACAGCGATTGTTGGTCCTTCTGGTGGAGGAAAAACCACTCTTTGTAATCTGATTGCAAGATTCTGGGATGTAGATAGTGGAACAGTCACATTAGGTGGTATCAATGTGAAAGATTATAGTATGAATAGCTTAATGAATAATTTCGCATTTGTTTTCCAGAGAGTTTATTTGTTTGCGGATACAATAGAAAATAACATTAAGTTTGGCTGCCAGAATGCGACACATGAAGAAGTTGTTGCAGCAGCAAAGAAAGCATGCTGTCATGATTTTATTAGTGCACTACCAGAAGGGTATAATACACTCATTGGGGAAGGCGGCGCATCATTATCAGGTGGTGAAAAACAACGTATTTCTATTGCGAGAGCTATCATGAAGGATGCACCTATTGTCATATTGGATGAAGCAACAGCCAACGTAGACCCAGAAAATGAAAAAGAGTTAATGGAAGCAGTAGAAGCTCTTACTAAAGAAAAGACAATCATTATGATTGCACATAGATTAAAGACAGTAAGACATGCCGATCAAATTATAGTTATTGATCAAGGTCATATTGCCCAGCAGGGAACTCATGAATCATTAATGAAACAGGATGGTATTTATAAGAGATTTGTAGATGCAAGAGAGAAAGCTGTTAGCTGGAAGATTGCACATTAGAATGTAGGGAAACCTACATTTTTTTCAACGTAAATTATAACTATTTACATACTTATAGTAATATAAACTCATGATATACTAATCTAGAGGAGTAGAAATGCTCCTTCGTATTATAGAACTAGAAGTTATTCAGTAATAACTCTATTTTTTTTATTTTATCTAGAAGGGATATTATATCACTGATGAGAAGTGAATTATTATAACATGAGATATCCATAAGGTAAGCTTGTAAACAATAATTGATAGTTATTACTATTAATGTATCGTTCTTCTCTTCACTAAATAAACATACTGATAATTTATAAACATTAGAAGAATTCTTTTATAAAACTCATGTTATAATGAGTAAAAGTCTAAAGAAAGGAATTCTTCTTTTATTATATGAATAAAGCGATATTAGTTATGACATCGGATAACCCCTTCTACATAGATGAACTTAAATCATTATGTATTGCATGTGATATTGAAGTAGAAGATGTTGTTATTCAGAAATTAGAAAAAATTAATCCTGCCACTTATATTGGTAAAGGTAAAATAGAAGAAATCAGATTAAGATTAGATGGAGAAATGGTTATCTTTGATGATGAACTATCTCCATTACAGGTAAAGAACCTTACCGACCAATTACAAACAGAAGTAACAGATCGTACAGATTTAATTCTTCGTATATTTGAACAGCGTGCACAGACAAAAGAAGCAAAATTACAGGTAGAAATAGCTAGAGACCAATATTTATTACCAAGACTTGCAGGAATGCAGGAACATATGTCACATCAGCAAGGTGGTTCAGGGTTTAGAGGATCTGGTGAAAAACAGATTGAGTTAGATCGTCGTATCATCTCTAGAAAGTTGTCCCGTTCTAGAAAAGAACTGGCACAGATTGTAAAACAAAGACAAACACAAAGAGAAAGACGTAAACGTAATAATGTCCCTGTGATTGCCTTAGTCGGTTATACAAATAGTGGAAAGTCTACTTTGCTTAATACTTTATGTCAGAATAAAGAAAAAAAGGTATTTGAGAAGGATATGTTATTTGCAACATTACAGACTTCTACTAGAAATATAAAGATTAAGAATCATACATGCTTGCTTACTGATACAGTTGGTTTTATTGAACGTTTACCACACAATCTGATTCAGGCATTTCGTTCCACTTTAGAAGAAGTGAAAGAAGCAGATTTATTACTCCATGTTGTTGATTCAAGTTTTGAAGATTATCAATTACAGGTTGATACAACCAATAAGGTATTAGAAGAATTAGGGGTTGAAAATACACCTATGATCTATGTGTACAACAAGGTTGATTTAAATAAGTATGGTTATGTACATCCTGTAACGCCCTATGTTTTTATATCTGCAAAGGAAAAGATTGGTTTAGACTTGTTAGAAGATGAAATAAGTCATATCCTCTTTAAGGATTATGAAACTTTCCAATTAGGTATTCCTTATGATAAGGGGGAAGATTTCAAATATCTCTATGAGCATACTTATGTGGAACAGGTTGACTATCGTGATGATTATATCTATTTACAGATAGAAGCTAAAAGACAGGATATTAAAGACTATCTTATGTACATCCTTTTAAATTAATGAAACGGAGTTTCATTAATAAATCTTTTTTTGTATATTTTATGAAACGTTATAATAATCAACCTTGAAACAGTTTACATTTATGAGGCGTGATTGATAGAATGTATACATAAGATAAAGGAGACACATAAAATGGAAAGAAAAATGCCAAAAGATTTTTACTGGGGTGGTTCAGTATCATCATTCCAGACTGAAGGACACAGAAATGAAGGTGGAAAGGGTGTTTGTATCTATGACGTTAGACCTATGAATCCTGAATTTTCTGACTGGAACGATGCAATTGATGAATACACTCGTTATGATGAAGACATCGCGTTAATGAAAGGTATGGGATTCAACTTCTATCGTTTCTCAATCTGTTGGAGCCGTATCATTCCTAATGGTACATTAGATGAACCAGTAAACGAAGAAGGTGTAAAGTTCTACAGTGATTTAATTGATAAGCTACTTGCTGCAGGCATTGAACCAATGATCACTTTAGTACATTTCGATATGCCTTATCATCTTGTAAAGAACTATAATGGTTTTGCTTCAAGATATGTTGTAGACTGTTTTGAAAGATATGCAAAAGTTTGTATTGAAAGATTCGGTGATAGAGTGAAACATTGGATGTCATTCAATGAACAGAACCTTCATTCAATGATGTTAAGAGTTTCTAACGCTGAAGAAATTCCTGAAGGTGTAAGTCTTCCTAAACATTTATATCAGGTAAACCACAATGTTATGATGGCTCATTGTAAAGCAGTACGTGCTTTAAGAGAAATGCAGCCAGATGCTAAGTTCTGTGGTATGGGTGCAATCACTAATATTTATGCTTATGATAATAGCCCAGAAAATAATTTATTCGCCTCTCAGGCTTATAACTTATTAAATGGTTATCTTGTTGATACATTTGCACAGGGTAAATATCCTGATTACTGGAATGCTTACTTAGAAAATCGTGGATGGATGCCTACATTTGAAGAAGGCGATGAAGAACTATTAAAATATACTGTAGACTATATCGCATTCTCTTATTATCGTTCTAATACAGTTAAGACTGGTGTCTTTGATTATGAAAGACCAGCTTGTGACTGTGTGAATGAACAGCAGATCCAGAATCCTCATTGTGAAGCCAATGAATGGCATTGGGAAATTGATCCAGTTGGATTCAGATGGACTTTAAATGATTTACATCATAGAACAGGTTTACCAGTATTCGTACTTGAAAATGGTATTGGATGGCGTGAAGATATGACTCAGGAAGAAGTAGACAAAATGCTCGCTGAAGGTCGTACAATCGAAGATGATTATCGTATTAATTATCATAGAGACCATATTCGTGAAATGGAAAACGCAATGTTTGAAGATGGTGTAGACTGCTTAGGTTATATTACTTGGGGACCAATCGATATCCTAGCTAGTATGTGTAATATGGATAAGCGTTATGGATTTGTTTATGTTAATAGAACAAATAAAGATTTAAGAGATATGAAACGTATTCCAAAGAAATCTTATAATTATATCAAGAAAGTATTCGAATCTAACGGTGCTGATTTAGACTAATACTTGCTTAGACCATGCTTAATGCATGGTCTTTTTCTATGTGAATTTATAAACGTTTAGTGAATAAATTAACTTAATGTAAAGGCTTTCATTTTTTCTCATATCGTCCTAAAATAGTATTAAAGGAGATTTGAGATATGATTACTTTTAGAGGTGGCGTCCATCCAAATGATGGAAAAGAATATACGAAAGACAAACAAATAGAAAAATTAGAAGCCAGCCAGGAGGTTGTTTTTTTAATGAAACAGCATATTGGTGCTCCAAGTATTCCTGTAGTAAAGGTTAAAGATGAAGTACATGTAGGTACATTGATTGCTAAGGCGGGTGGTTATGTATCAGCCAATATAATGTCTTCTGTCTCTGGTATTGTGAAACGTATTGAAAAAAGACAGGATGCATCAGGTCATTACCAGGATGCAGTCGTTATAGAAAATGATGGAAATTATACTTCTGATTATGAGGCACATGAAAATAATATCGATGCACTTACTTTTGAAGAAAAGATAGAAAAAGTAAAAAATGCAGGTGTAGTTGGCCTAGGTGGAGCAGGCTTCCCCACACATGTGAAGCTCAATGTAAAAGAACCAGAAAAAATAGAATATGTTATTGTGAATGGAGCTGAGTGCGAGCCTTATCTTACATCTGATTATCGTTTGATGCTTGAAAGATCTAAAGAACTGATTGAAGGATTAAGAATCATGTTAACTCTTTATCCTCATGCTGTAGGCTGTATTGGAATTGAAGATAATAAGAAAGAAGCGATTCATACATTAGAAAAATTATGCACACATGAAGAAAGAATAAGCGTTAAAGTATTGAAGACCAAATATCCACAGGGTGGAGAAAGAATGTTGATAGAAGTATTGACTGGAAGAAGACTCAATTCAAAGATGCTTCCTCTTGATGTTGGTTGTATTGTAGATAATGTGGCCACAGTTCTTGCAATTAGAGATGCGATTAAATATGATCGTCCTTTAATTTCTACAGTCATGACACTCACAGGAGATGGCTTGAATACTCCTTGTAATGTAGAGGTTCCTGTAGGAACTGATTTCCAGTTTATTGTTGAATCACGTGGTGGTTTGAAAGAGAATGTAGAGAAAATCATCAGTGGAGGCCCAATGATGGGTATTTCACTTATTTCTCTTCATATTCCTGCAGTAAAGACAAGCAGTTCTATTCTTGCTTTTACTCATGATGAAGTGGCATTAAATATGCCTACAGCTTGTATTAGATGTGGGCGCTGTATAGATGCCTGTCCAAGTCATCTCATTCCTCAAAAGCTTTATCAGGCTTCTTTGAAGAATGATATCAATACATTCATACAGCTGAATGGTATGGAATGTATTGAATGTGGATGCTGCAGTTATGTATGTCCTGCAAAAAGAAATATGACACAGGCTATAAGAAAATGTAAGTCAACTGTTACATCTCTTAAAAGAAAGTAGAGGAATGTTATGAATAAACTATTACATACATCATCATCACCTCATGTACGTGATCAAACAGATACAACACGTATTATGATTGATGTCATTATCGCATTGATGCCTGCAACACTTTATGGTATTTATCAATTTAAGTTAAATGCAGCACTTATTGTCGTTGTATCAGTGCTTACTTGTGTATTATCTGAATATCTATTTGAATACTTTATGAAGAAGCCTATTACAATCAAGGATTGTTCTGCGATTGCAACAGGACTCATTCTTGCATTAAATCTTCCATCCACTGTTCCTTTATGGATACCAGTCATAGGCGCTCTATTTGCGATTATTATCGTAAAACAGTTATATGGTGGGTTAGGACAGAATTTTATGAATCCTGCTTTAGCTGCACGCTGTTTCTTGCTTATTTCATTTACTGGACGAATGACAAATTTCGTCTTTGATGGTGTCACTACTGCAACGCCACTCGCAATTCTTGAAACGAGATCTCATTATGACTTGTTCCGTCTATTTATCGGTACAACAGCTGGGACTATTGGTGAAACATCCACTTTGATGATTTTACTAGGTGGCGCTTATATGTTAGTAAAAAGAGTCATTAAACCAACGATACCAGTGGCTTATCTTCTTTCTTTCTCACTCTTTACTCTTATTTTTTCACCATTCCGTTTTGATTTCTATTATCTCGCATGTCAGTTATGTGGTGGAGGCTTAATGCTTGGCTGCTTCTTTATGGCCACTGATTATGTAACAACACCTATTAATTTTGAAGGCCAGATTGTCTTTGGTGTTTTAATAGGAATACTCACTGGTTTATTTAGATTCTTTGGGACAACCACAGAAGGTGTTTCTTATGCGATTATTCTAGGAAATCTTGTTGTACCTCTTATTGAGAAATATACACTTCTCTATAAAACAAAGAAGGCGGTGGTATCATGAATATAAAGAGAATCATCAAGGATACATGCATCTTATTTATCATTACTATTGTATCTGGATGTCTCCTTGGTTTTGTTTATAATTCTACAAAAGATAAAATAGCCGCAAAACAAGAAGAAACAAAGCTTCTTGCCTATAAGCAGGTTATGAGTGAAGCAGATGATTTCAAGGCTGATTACAGTAAACTCATTCAACAAAGCCCAAAGCTTCTTACAAAAGATTATGGAAAGAATGGTATTGAAATCACCAATGCTTTAGGGGCTTATAAAGATAATAAATTACAAGGCTATGTCATTCAGGTGACTGATAAAGATGGCTTTGGTGGTGAAATAGAACTTATTATTGGAATTGATTTAAACAAACAGATTAAAGGCGTAGAAATCTTATCTATTAATGAAACAGTAGGGCTTGGTATGAACGCGAAGAATGAATCTTTTAGATTACAATATTTGAATAAGAAGGTGGATTCATTTGTCATAACTAAAACAGGTAAAGAGAAAGATAATGAAATTGATTCTCTTTCTAGTGCCACTATTACTTCTAAAGCAGTCACAAATGGTGTCAATGGTGCCCTTGATTTCTATGATCTGTTGAAAGGAGATGGACAACGTGAATAAATATATCAAACCTGTTTATAATGGCATTATTAAAGAAAATCCTACATTTGTCTTGATGTTAGGTATGTGTCCAACTCTTGCTGTCACAACTTCAGCTATGAGTGGGATGGGTATGGGACTTACGACAATGGCTGTACTTATTATGAGTAACTTTGTGATTTCCGCATTACGTAAGATTATTCCTGAACGTGTTAGAATTCCAGCTTATATAGTTATCGTGGCCACTCTTGTGACTGTTGTACAGCTCCTATTACAGGCAAATCTTCCATCTTTATATGATACATTAGGCATTTATATTCCTCTTATTGTGGTTAACTGTATTATTCTAGGCCGTGCAGAAGCATTTGCATCTAAGAATAATCCTATTCTTTCTATATTAGATGGTGTAGGTATGGGTTTAGGATTTACTTTAGCCCTTACTTGTATTGGACTCGTGAGAGAACTTTTAGGTGCTGGTACTGCTTTTGGTTATACAATCATGCCAAAAGCCTATGAACCTATTTCTATTTTTATCATGGCTCCAGGGGCATTCTTTGTCTTATCCATGTTAACCGCAATACAAAATAAATTAAAACTACCAAGTGCAACAAATATTGAACATTCTTCTACACTTGAATGTGGCGGAGATTGCACACATTGTCATGGTATTACTTGCTTTGAAGAATATAAGAAGGAGGTGCAGAAATGATGAAAACATTACTTTTAACTTTAATTAGTGTCTCTTTAGTCAATAACGTTGTTTTATCTCAATTCTTAGGCTTATGTCCATTCTTAGGTGTTTCTAAGAAAATAGAAACAGCAGCAGGTATGGGAGGCGCCGTTATATTCGTTATTACGATTGCCTCAGCTGTCACTTCACTTCTTTATCGATTATTAGTAAAATTCCATGTAGAATATCTAGAAACAATTGCATTTATTCTTATTATTGCAGCACTTGTCCAATTAGTAGAATTATTCTTAAAGAAATATTCACAAGGGCTGTATCAGTCTCTAGGGGTTTATTTACCACTGATTACAACAAACTGTGCCGTACTTGGCGTGGCTTTGACGAATGTACAGAATCATTATAATTTCATTACAAGTGTTGTCGCTGGTTTTGGAACAGCTGTAGGCTTCACTATATCTATTATTATTCTTGCAGGAATTAGAGAAAGAATAGAAGATAATGATATTCCTCATAGCTTCAAAGGGTCTCCTATTGTATTGATTACTGCAGGTTTGATGGCCATTGCCTTTATTGGCTTTTCAGGTTTGATTTAAAGGGGGAGAATGAATATGAAGTCAATTATGATTGCAACTCTCCTTGTTGGTTTGATAGGGCTATTTATTGGAATAGTTCTTGGTATTGCGAGTGAGAAGTTTAAGGTTGTTGTAGATGAAAAAGAACAGAAAATCAGATCTGTTCTTCCCGGCAATAACTGTGGTGCCTGTGGTTATCCAGGCTGTGATGGTTTAGCCCATGCGATTGCAAAAGGAGAAGCACCTAGTAATCAATGTCTTGTAGGAGGTAATGAAGTAGGCGCAAAGATTGCTTCTATTTTAGGACAGCAAGCACAGGTAAGTACACGTTATACAGCCTTTGTGAAATGTAAGGGAACATGTGATAAAGTGACACCTGTGTCTGATTATACAGGTATTAAAGATTGTTTAAGTGCTGCATTAGTACCAGGTAAAGGTGGTAAGATGTGTACTTCAGCCTGTATTGGTTTAGGAAGCTGTGTACAGGCTTGTCAATTTGATGCAATCCATATTGTAGATGGCGTAGCTGTTGTAGATAAGGAAAAATGTAAAGGATGTCAGAAATGTATGGAAGCATGTCCTAATCATCTGATTGAAATGGTACCTTATGAAGCGATACATCGTGTTCAATGTAATTCTCATGATAAGGGACCAGTTGTCACTAAAAGCTGTCAATCAGGTTGTATTGGCTGTCGTTTGTGTACAAAGGTATGTCCAAATGGAGCGATTACTGTCGATGATTTCTTAGCCCATATAGATTATTCTAAATGTACAAATTGTGGGGCATGTGTAGAAAAATGTCCTAGAAAAGTCATTCAATAAAAAAATCCCTTTATTGGGATTTTTTAAGAGTGCTTGAAGTGTGTTGTATAAGTGATTTGATTATTTGTATCAATAAAGCATGCTTCTACATCGTCTAGTGACTCAATGAGTGCTTTACCTTTTTCGAGTCCTAAAGAGAAACATACAGTACTTAATGCATCACCCTGCATTGAAGAAGGGGATACAATAGTGACAGAAGCAAGCCCGTTATCATAACTATAACCCGTACGAGGGTTTAAAATATGATGATAAACATGATGGTTCACTTTCATCTGTCGTTGATAAATGCCACTTGTTACAACTGATTTATCTTCTATTTTAGTACTTATAATAGATTCATCTGTTTTTTGAGGATTGGTGATTCCAATACGATATCCTTCTGTCATCTTATCTCCGATACATAGGATATTACCGCCAAGATTAATCAAGGCATTATTGACTTTATGTTGGATTAAATACTCTTTAAGTTTATCTGCAATATATCCTTTCGCTATTGCACCTAAATCTATTATTGTATTAGGATTTTTATAGAGTATTTTTTTGTGATCACAGATAATATTTTGATAGTTAACTGTTTTAAGATTTTCTTTTATGAGAGTTTCATTGGGTAAAGTTACTTTATCACTATTGAAATCCCATAAAGAACTCACAGCGCCAATCGTAATATCAAAAGCACCATGTGATAACTCACTATAATAAAGTCCCTGTTTAATGACAGAGGCGAGTTCGTTAGAAATAGTTTGGTATTGGGTCTTATTCTTATTATGATTAATTTGATAGAGTTCACTAGAAGTATTTGTGGTAGAGAAGATCAGCTCATATTTCTTACATAAATCAAAGCAGTTATTTAGAATCTTTTTTGAAGATGAATCATATAAAGTAATAGAGACAACTGTATCTAAACAGAACTCTTTCTGAGTAATGGGTTCATTATTAGGCTTACAGCCACTAAGTAAAGAAAAACATAGGATAAGTGAAAGTATTCTTTTCATAAAGCACCTCCTTATTCTATTATACAAGGAGAAAATAATGAAAAACAGAAAATATGATATTTATGTGTTGACTGTTTTATTGATTATAGTTGCTGCTGGTTTTCTTCTTCGTCCTCAGTCAAAAAGTAATATGATTAAAATTACTTTAAACAAAGAAGTTTATGGCTATTATGATCTAAATAAAAATCAAACAATACATATTAATAAAGAGAATACATTAAAAATAGAAAATCATAAAATAAGAATGATTTCAGCCACCTGTCCAGATCATTTATGTATCAAGCAGGGGACAATTAATAAAAAAGGGCAGAGTATCATCTGTCTTCCTCATAAACTCATTGTAGAGGTGGTGTCAGGAGGTGAAAACAAACAGAATGATCAAGCATACTAGAGTCAGACAATTATGCTTTCTTGCAATATTTTGTACTATATCCATCATATTAAATTATATAGAAATGTTGTTTCCTGTTTATTTAGGAATCCCTGGCACAAAACTTGGCTTAGCTAATATTGTGTCTTTGACAATTCTTTTATGCTTTGGATTTAAATATGCATTGGGTGTCGCATTGCTTCGTATCTTTATTATAGGAATCACATTCACAAATCCTTATATGATGATTTATAGCTTAGCTGGAGGATTTCTTTCTATTAGTATTATGGCATTGATGGTAAAGACACATCTCTTCTCAAATATCGTTGTTTCTATAGTAGGAGGTGTATCTCATAATATAGGGCAGTTACTTGTTGCCTTTGTCTTCTTTTCTACCTCTGCCTTTATCTATTATCTTCCATATCTGATATTACTTGGTATTGTATCAGGTACGGTGGTAGGAATAATTGCACAAATTGTATATCACAAAATAAAAAGGCATATTATTGGGTAAAATATAGGAGTGAAACATTTCCATATTTTTATGTATATGTTATTATAAGGCGGTATGTTTAAAAGAAGGGTGAAATTATGAAAGAACGTGAACAATTTAAATCGAGAATAGGCTTCCTGCTTCTTTCGGCAGGATGTGCTATTGGTATTGGAAATGTATGGAGATTCCCTTATGTTGTAGGACAAAATGGTGGAGGAATCTTTGTCTTCTTCTATTTGATTTTCTTGCTTCTTATTGGTGTTCCAATTCTAAGCATGGAATTCTCTGTAGGACGTGCAAGTGCTAAAAGTCCAGTTAAAGCTTATCAAACTTTAGAAAAGCCAGGACAGAAGTGGCATTTACATGGTTATGTTGGGTTATTAGGTAACTTCTGTTTAATGATCTACTATACTACAGTGTCAGGATGGATGTTGAACTATTTCTATAAGTTCTTAACAGGTGGATTTACAGGAGTCAAAACATCTCAGGTTGCATCAGTTTTCCAAAATGTATTATCTAGTCCATCTCAGAATGTATTCTGGATGATAGTAGTTGTTGTTATTGGTATGTTAGTATGTTCAATGGGATTACAGAACGGTGTAGAAAGAATTACAAAAGTCATGATGATTGGCTTACTTGGACTCATTGTAGTTCTTGCAGTACATGGGTTAACACTAGATAATGCGATGGCAGGTGTTAAATTCTATTTATATCCAGACTTTAATAAGATCAAACATATTGGCTTATTAAATGTAATCGTAGCGGCAATGAACCAGTCTTTCTTTACTTTAAGTATTGGTATTGGTTCAATGGCGATATTCGGTAGCTATTTAAAGAAAGATAAAACTCTTTTAGGGGAAGCAGTGAATGTTGCAGTGTTAGATACATTTGTCGCTATTGTGGCAGGTCTTATCATCTTTCCAGCATGTTTCTCATTTGGAGTAAATCCTGACAGTGGTCCAAGTCTTATCTTTATTACTTTACCTAATGTCTTTTTATCAATGACAGGAGGTAGAATCTGGGGTGCTCTATTCTTCCTATTTATGGCTTTCGCATCATTATCTACAGTCATTGCAGTATTTGAAAATATTATTGCCTGCACAATGGAATTATGGAACATCACAAGAAAGAAATCAGTAATCATTAATTTAATTCTTATTACTGTATTCTCATTACCTTGTGCTTTAGGTTTTAATGTCCTTGACTTCTTGCAGCCTCTTGGCAGTGGTTCAACAATATTAGATTTAGAAGACTTTATCGTAAGTAATCTTCTCTTACCACTTGGTTCTCTTGTTTATTTATTATTCTGTACATCTCGCTTAGGATGGGGATTCAAGAATTATCAAACAGAAGCCAATATGGGTGATGGTCCTAAGATTCAGAACTGGATGCAGGGTTATCTTACAATTATATTGCCTATTGCGGTCATATTCGTATTTATCAGCAGTTTGATTTAAACAGTGGATTCCACTGTTTTTTTCTTTAGAGAATTCTTCTTAATATGAGTATAATATAAATAGAGAGAGAAAGGAGGCTTTTTATGACAAAGCAACAATATCAATTATGGATTTTAGAACATCAATCAGATGATTATATTTTAGAAAGAAAGAATGAAGATCTTATACAGCTTGATACATCCTATGCAGTAGCTTCTGTACAATTTTCTTCTATTGAAGACAATACACTAGTAGAAATTTCTATTGTTTCAAAGAAGGATGAGCGTACTAAATTTTATCTTCATTTTGAATTGAAGGAAGAAGAACATGCTAAAAAACTCTTTGATGAGATGGTTAAAACGCTGATTCGCTTAAAGGGCGAAAAGAAAGTCAGAGTATTATTATCTTGTTCTGCTGGTTTAACAACTTCGATGTTTGCATCTATGCTTACTGAAGCGACTGATACGTTAGGATTAGATTATGAATTTAATGCAGTAAGTTATATGAATATTTATGAAGAGGCGGATCATTATGATTTAATACTGATTGCACCTCAGATTGGCTATATGCTGAATCGTTTAAGAAGCAGTCTCCCCGATCATCTTATTCTACAGATACCTACAGCTTATTTTGCATCCTATAATACAGGAGAAACAATACAGTTTATACAAGAATCATTGAATGATTATTGTAGAAAGAAAAACGAAAATAAGAAAAAAATATGTCATTGTAAGAAATCTCAAAAGCGTATTTTATCCATTGTTCTTCAAATCAATAAAAATAAGCAGCGTATCTCTTATCGTCTTTATAATAAGAATGAGGTACTAGATGAAAATCTGATTATCAAACCTACCTATAGAATTCAGGATCTTTATGATATTATTGATACACTCTTATTAAAGTACACTTTTATTGATTGTATTAGTATTGCGACACCAGGCATTGTGAATGATAATAAGCATTTTGTAGACGCTTATACAGGAAGTATTATTGATATTCATGAATCATTTGAAGAAAAATATCATATAAGTACATATGTATTTAATAATGCGAATGCTGCCTGTGTAGGCTTTTCTTTAGAGCATCCTGAATATTCTCATATTATTTTTCATTCTCAGCCATTTGGTGCTGGTCATGGAGGACAGGGAATCATTGCTAATAAGATGCTTCTTACAGGATATAAAGGTATTGCAGGAGAGTTAAGGTATTATCTTCATCGTATGCAGTTGTCTGATGATGAAAATAAGCTGATCTGGACAGAAGCAGGGGCTTTAGAAGTTGTTACAAAAGCTTTATTACCTTCTATTATTACAATAGGACCAGAGGCAGTGGCTATCAGTTGTCGTATGACGCCGGATATGAAGGAAATAAAGAAGACACTTTCTTCTTTCATCCCAGAAGAGTATCTTCCAGAATTTTATTCTATTCAGGATCCTATTCCTTATATGCTAGATGGTCTTGCTCATCTTGCTGATGAAATAATTTAAAGACTATGAAAAGAAGCCGTATAGAACATGTGAAGAAATATAGTATGCTTTCTCTTGTAGAAGATTTAGGCTTTACTCTTGTTTATGAGAGTTCTAATTACTATCATCTCGAGGAACATGATTCATTAAAAATTAGAGTAAATATCAATAGATTCTATTGGTATTCAAAAGGATTTGGAGGAGACACGATTACATTATGCCAGACATTGGGGTTAGAAAAGAATTCAGAATTTCATTCTTTTATCTATACGATTCTTTATCTGGAAATGAGAATGTATAAGAATCCTCATCATGAATTTAAAAAGATTAAAAGACAAGAGAGAAAACTATATTTGCCTTGTAAAGATATCAATAATAAGAAGGTCTATTATTATTTATATGAAAGAGGCATTAGTCTCAATATTATTGATTATTTTATTGATCATGATTATCTCTACCAGGAAGCAGTGCACCATAATCTTGTCTTTGTATCTTATAAAGGAAGTCAACTAGTATTTATAAGTAAAAGGGGAAGTATCAAGAATAATCGCTATATGCGTGAGCAGGCAGGAAATGATTATAACCATTGTTTTTATATATCGTATAACTCTTCACTGCTTATTGTGACTGAATCTATTATTGATATGATGTCTCTAATGACTCTTACAAATAACTTTAAGAAGTATGATTATCTATCACTTAATTCTGTCTCTCATTATCGTGCACTCTTTTATCATTTAGAACATCAACCAATAGAAAGAGTCTTATTAAGATTAGACAATGATCAAGCAGGAAGACAGGCTGTTCATACAATCGTTGATATTTTAAATAAGAACTATCCCTCTATCGAAATAGATATAGCCTATCCTTATAGGCATAAAGATTGGAATGATTATCTTGTCTATGGTATTAAGCATAAAGAAAATGATATAATTGTATTCTAGAGAGGATAAATGATATGAAACTTATATTAAAACAAAGAATTTTCAGTCTGATGGATAGTTATGATATCTATGATGAATATGATCAGGTTGTCTATAAAGTCAGCAGTCGTCTTTCATGGGGTCATAAATTAGATGTATATGACTCATCAGGTCATTGTCTAGCAACCATTAAAGAAGAAATCTTGACATTCATGCCAAGATTTAGTATCTACATAGATGATCATTATATCGGTTCATTCCAAAAGAAAATCAGCTTATTTCCTAAATATGTTTTAGAATTTAATGACTGGTCTATTAATGGAGATTTCATGAACTGGAATTACACTATAAGTGATTCTTATCATGAAATTGCGACTATATCAAAAGAACTATTTCATTTTACAGATGTCTATGTCATTGATGTTCACAATAGCCAGGATGCACTTTATGCATTACTAGTAGTACTAGCAATAGATGCTGAAAAGTGTTCAGCCTCAAATAACTAAAAAAAAAGAAGCCGAGGCTTCTTTTCTTATGCATCAGAACGGGCAAATTTATTCTTCATAGTAAAGCTTAATTCATCTAAGACAAGATGTAATGTCTTTGAAGTTTCCTTCTTCAACATATCAGCTGCCTTTTGATTGGCTTCATGTCTTAGCTCTGTTTTTCTTGCTTCATCTGTTTCTTTTTCAATTAGTTCATCATATGTATGAATAATATGATGTGAATGAGATTGTACCACTCTTTGATAACGTTCAATATGGATGGCTGATTGTTTATCACATGCATCAGCCATAGCTCCTATAAGTCTATTGGCCCAATAGAAGTTATCAGTAGATACTTCACCTGTTGTATTACTGTAATATTCAGGTACGGTATCAATATGAATATATAATGGAACAAGTGTATTGAATACATTTGAACCAAATGTAAACCATTCAATAGGTTCCTGTCCCTGTCTTACCTGTAATACAGATAAGAAGTCGTTTCTATTGATTCCTACAGGACGTAATGCACCTTTATTAGATAAATCTCCACGCGTAATATATGGATCATAAGGCGTATTCTGGAAATGAGTTGATAATGCATATTTTACATCTTCAACAGTAATCTTTCTTTCAGGTACCATAGTCCAAGGAATATCATCAGAAAATGGTGTAAAGTCTGCATTTTCTCCATCCCATTTATAAGTATGTGGATTTAAATAACGTCTAATAAACCAATCACGTGGTGTGTTATAGACATGATCTGAATCATCATGTGAACCAAATGCATAACGTGCATTAAATGAATCATCTAGATTTAAACATAAATGATTCTTTTCAATAAATTCCTTTAAATCATCACTACATAAATGATTTTCTTGAGTAGTAAAAGCATCCTTTAAATCAAATGTATCAATACCTAACTGGTTAGGCATTACAACATAAGCATCATCAGGAACTCTTCTTGCAATCCAATGATGACCACCAATAGTTTCTAACCACCAGATTTCATCATGATCAGAGAAGGCAATTCCGTTCATTTCATATGTTCCATACTTTTCTAGTAATGAACCAAGTCTTAAAACACCTTCTCTTGCACTATGAATATAAGGTAATACAAGATAGACAATATCTTCTTCACCAATACCGCCTGGTGTATTTGTTTCTTCATCATATTCTACAAGTGGATCAGCCCCTAATACACGAGGATTAGAAGTGATTGTTTCTGTCGCTGTCATTGCGACTTCGGCTTCATTAATTCCACTTGCTGCCCAGATACCTTCACCTTTTAAGGCATTTGGCATCGCAGTATATCTCATTGGATTATCAGGTAATTGAATCTTTAAATGAGATAATACTGTTTCATATTCTCTTTTTTGTTGTTCTGGATGAATCACTGCAAGTTTCTTTGGTGTAAATCTTGTAGACTGTGAATCATCATTTCTTGCGATTAAGGTAGAACCATCATAAGATGCATTCTTACCTACTAGTAATGTCGTACATGGCATACATTCTCTCCTCCTTGTAGACTTTATTATAGACCCTAAAGTAAAATAATTCAGCACATATGTGCAACCAAATGGAGGAAATCATCGTATTAATAGTGAAGGGAGGAAAATATCATGACAATAGAAGATGTAATTGATACCTATGGGGATATGGTGACTCGCATTTGTATCATGAATTTGAGAAATAGCGACGATGCGAAAGACTGTTTTCAAGAAGTTTTCATTAAACTCTATAAGCACGGCATGATAGAAGACCCTGATTATCTAAAACACTGGCTGATTCGTGTCACAATCAATACATGTAAGGATTATCGTCGTGTTTTCTATAAGAAGACAATTAATATAGAAGATGTGCTTATACAAGATGGAAAGAAGGATTATGTATTGCTTCCTGTGATATTAGATATGCCAACGCGTTATAAGAATGTACTTTATCTATATTACTATGAAGGATATAAAACAGATGAAATTTCAGAAATATTAAAGATGAATATCAATACAGTGAAATCAAGATTAAAAAGAGGAAGGGAGATACTAAAGAAGAAAGTGGGTGAGGATGATGAATAAATGGAAGGAATTTGATGATATTCAAACGCCAGAAGATTGGAAGAAGATCACATATACACAAAAGAAAAAACATTATTCATTTTCTATGGTTTTAACAGCTGTTATTGTATGTATTTCTTTAATAACTGTCAGTGCATTTCATTCTGATATGTCAGAATGGCTGACAAATCACTTTTCTAAAGATGATATTCATCCTGTTGAGAATGTGGCTTTTAAGGATATCAGCTGGGGTGAGGCTCCTTTTGGATATACATATACCAAGGATGATAAAATAAAAAATATTTATCTTATGCATCATAATCAAATCAAACTACAAAAACCACGTACATATAAGGGTGTTTATAAGAAACCATTCTCTTTTAAGTATGTGCGTTATCACCATGATATTTTTATGTATGATTTTTCAGAAAACATATGGTATGGTGTTAATCGTATATTTAACAATACTGTCTATTTATCTACAAAAGAGAATGATATCATTGCCTTGAATATGAAGACAGGAAATATTGAAGCAATAACCACTGATCATCGCTCTGTAAATCCATACCTATCACCTCATGGACGTTATCTACTTATTAATAAGCAGGATGAGTATTGGACAATCTATGATACAGTCAATAAGACAGAAAAAATTGTGCCTGATATATGTGGGCATGCTTTATCAAATGAACATTCATTTTATGGTGATGATTATATTATTACTTATGGTGATGATTATACGATTGTGATTGATTGTGCAACGCAGAAGGTGGTTGAAAAATGGAATGGTATTACTGAATTTGCATCTGCATTTGAATTAGTAGATAATACAATCATTAATCATGTCACTAGAAAGAGTTGTGAAATAAAGGAAGAAAATTATCGTATAAAAATTGCAAGTTCTACAAGTCAATATCTTCTTATCACAAATGAAAATGAAGATTCTTTCTATGATAAGCATGTCAATTATTATCTCTACGATATTCAAAAGAATAGCTATGTCCCATTATCTTTACCATTTAAAAATGGTGTTGATATTTCACTCTATGAATATGAAGGAGAAAACAAATTGATCATCTATGATGATAAACAAAGCTATTTAGTCAATCTTCAATCATTGTTCCAATAGAAAAGCGAGGGAGTTTTAAATTAAACTCCCTCACTTCATTATTTGTTTAAAATCTTTTTTACTACATTTGCAGGTGCAAATTCATAATCAAGGAATTCCATTTCAAATACACCCTGACCTTGAGTCATAGAACGAAGATCAACTGCATAGTTCATCACTTCGCTCATAGGTGCTTCTGCAATAATCTTAATTAATCCATCTTCAAATACATCAGAACCGATGACTCTCGCACGTAATGTATTTAAATGACTCATAATATCACCTGTAAACTCATCATCAATAATAACCTTCATCTTCATATATGGTTCAAGTAATGCAGGCTCTGCCTTAGGCATCGCTTCCTTGAAGCACATAGATGTTGCAGTCTTAAAGGCCATTTCAGAAGAGTCAACAGAATGATAGGCACCATCAATAAGAGTTGCTTCAATACCTAATACTGGATAACCACCTAAGCATCCTGCTTTTACACTTTCAATAAGTCCCTTTTCAACTGCAGGAAAATAAGTACGAGGTACAGCACCACCAAATACTTCTTCCTTAAAAATATAAGGCTTATCATAATCACGAGAAGGTTTGAAAGTAATTTCTACTTCACCAAACTGTCCATGACCACCAGATTGTTTCTTATATCTTGTTCTTTGAGTCACTTCCTTTTTGATTGTTTCACGATAAGGAATCTTGACATCTTCAAACTTTGCTTCTACCTTAAATCTTGCTTTTAATTTATTAAGCACTGTATCAAGATGAATATCACCAATACCAGATAAGCATTGTTGCTTTGTTTCTTCGTTATATTCATAAACTAAAGTAGGATCCTCTTCGAGTAATCTATTAATCGCATTCGCAATCTTTTCTTCATTACTCTTACCAAGAGGTACAATCGCTTTCTTATAATATGGTTTAGAATATTCTGTATCAGGAATAAGAATAGGAGAACGTGGATCACATAATGTATCATTTGTATGACATGTAGTTGAACGTGTAAATGCACCAATTTCCCCTGCATGAAGTTTATCTACTTCAATCAAGTTTTTACCCATAGGCTGATAAATCTTCACAATTTTTTCATCTTCTTTTTCTTTTGGATTATAAAGAGTCATACCTGCATATAAAGTACCACTTGTTACTTTGAAATATGAAGTCTTACCTACAAATGGGTCAGTGATTGTCTTGAAGACAAATAAGCTTGTAGGCGAATCTTCATTACATTCTAAGATCTTTTCATCATCTTTCTTTAAATCCTTTACAATAAGTGCATTCTTTGGATGATTGGCTGAATCAAAGAAAGCACACATAGAATTCAAGATAATACTAATACCAATACGATCAGTACCACAAAGTACAGGAATCAAACTACCATCAGTTACACCCTGTCTTAATGCATTAGAAATCTCTTCTTTTGTGAAAGGTTCTTCTTCTAAATACTTTTCAAGTAATTCATCACTTGTATTGGCCACGGCTTCATCAATCATTGCCTTGATTGGTAATACTTCATCCATCATATCTTCAGGAATAGGGGCAACATGCGTCTGACCATTTTCAAACATACGTCCTTCCATCTTTGCGACATTGACATAACCAACCATCTTATTATTATCCATGATTGGTACCTGTATTGGGGCAATACCCTTACCATAAGTATCCTTTAACTGCTGAAGCTTTGTAGGATAATCGCTATTTGGGTTATCTAATCCATTAATATAGATGATCTTACCTTTATCTCTTGCCTTATACATTGCCTGTTTTGTACCTGCTGAAATACCCGCATAACTTGGACAAATAATTAAAGCAGATTCACAAACAAATAAAGCTGCTTCTGTTTCACCTACGAAGTCAAAAGTACCAGGAACATCTATTAAATTAATCTTACAGTTATCCCATTCAATCGGTACGATTGATAAATTAATAGAAGACTGACGTGCAATCTCCTCAGCACTATAGTCACTAATTGTATTACCACTTTGGATATTACCAATCTGACCAATTGCTCCAGCGCGGTAAGCCATTGTTTCTACTATACTTGTCTTCCCACATCCAGAATGTCCTAAAACAGCTACATTTCCAATTTCGTGCGCATGATAATCTCTCATAAACATCTACCACCTTTCTAATGCACTTCTATGTAATGTAAATCTATACAAATATTTTATCATACATCATTTTAATAATGGAAAATAATCACTGTTTAAAAAAAAGTTTTCTAAAATAAGGAGTGAAAGGTTATAATTGAAATGAAAGTACATTGGTAAATAGATTATAACTGTATCATATTTACAAGATAATGATATGCAAAAAAGAGTTCTTTGTAACAATCGTGCTCGTGATAGCGCATCCATGGACTTACATTTTAAATTGTGTAAAATAGTACCTGTACAAGAGTTACGCCGACTCTTGAAAGGGAGGAAATTAAATGGACGCTTTTGCTGATAAGCTAGGACGTGTCGGTGCTTGGTGTGGTCAGAATAAGTACTTGAATGCAATCAAGAATGCATTCCAGAACTTCATGCCAGCTACAATCTCAGGTGCCGTTGGTGTTCTTTGGACAAACGTTTTAGTAAATGATTCAACAGGTTTAGGTGCTTTATGGTCTCCAATCATGGCTCTTAAAGTTCTTAACCCTATCTTTGCTGCTATGCAGTATGCTACAATCTCATGTATTACTATCGGTATTACTATGCTTCTTGCTTCTGAAATTGCTGAAGCAAATGGTGAAACAGGATCTTACCCAGCTGTTTTAGGATTCATCTTATGGATGATGGTTACTCCT
>NZ_QTUM01000016.1:0-14851 GCF_003435615.1 Catenibacterium sp. AM22-6LB | reverse complement strand
TATGGTCTCCAATCATGGCTCTTAAAGTTCTTAACCCTATCTTTGCTGCTATGCAGTATGCTACAATCTCATGTATTACTATCGGTATTACTATGCTTCTTGCTTCTGAAATTGCTGAAGCAAATGGTGAAACAGGATCTTACCCAGCTGTTTTAGGATTCATCTTATGGATGATGGTTACTCCTACTTCATTTGCTGCTAAGGACTTAGGTGCTTCTTTCATCGATAAGGCTGGTAAATCTCATGGCTATACTTTAGGTGATTTCATCAATGTAACAGGTGTGGCTGCTAAAAATAAGATTTCAGCTGATAGCTTTACTTACAGTGGTATTTTAAGTAACTACACTGCTGCAACTGGTTTATTCACAGGTTTAATTGTTGCAATCGTTGGTATGGAACTTTATAACATGTTCCGTAAGAACGATTCATTAAAGATCAAGATGCCTGAACAGGTTCCACCTGGAGTTGCTCGTGCATTTGAAGTATTAATCCCAACTTGCTTAACTGCAATCGTTGTTGGTGCTGTTGGATTAGTATGTCAGTTAGCTACTGGTGCTGAATTAAACGCCTTTATCTTCAACGTTGTTCAGAAACCATTACAGAGCATTATTGGTAATAATATCTTTGCAGTTGCTATTCTTTATGTAATTATCTCATTATTCTGGTGCGTAGGTATTCATGGTAACAACATGGTTGCTGCTGTTAAGGAACCAATCTTCAGACCATTACTTTACGCTAACACAGCTGCATATACTGCAGGTGCTGCAAATAAAGATATTCCATATGCAATGAACTTAACTATGTTACAGATGTTTGGTGAATTTGGTGGTTCTGGTGTTACTATCGGTTTAGTTATCGCTATCTTCATCTTCTCTAAACGTGAAGATAACAGAACAATCGCTGGTATCTCAATCGTTCCAGGTTTATTCAACATCAACGAAACTATGACATTTGGTATCCCTCTAGTATTGAACCCAATTCTAGATATTCCATTTATCATTGCTCCAGTAGCTACACTTGTTGTAGGTTATCTATTAGTTACTAGCGGATTCTGTCCTAAGATCGTACTTGAAGTACCTTGGACAATGCCACCAGTATTCTTAGGATTCTTAGCTACAGGTGGTAGCCCAATGGGTGCAGTATCACAGTTAATCGTTATCGCATTATCTGTTGTAATCTATACACCATTCTTGATTGCTTACGAAAAGTATCAGGCTAAACAGTCTGAGGCTGAATAATCAATCATTTCTAGGTACTTTCTAGGCGGGAAAGTACCTTTTTATGCGTATAAGGGAGGAAAAGTTATGTTATTAGATGAACTTATAGAATCTGGAGGAAACCTTCAGGAAGGTATTGAATTAAATACAAAACTCAGTGATGCTGAAAAATCAATCTGTCAGTATATTATCGAACATTTAGATCAGGTGCCTTATATGTCTTCAAGAGAATTAGCGCGTTTGACTTATTCTAATCCAACATCTATATTGAGACTCTCTAGAAAGTTCGGTTATGCCAATTTTAATGACTTTAAATTTGATATTGTATTAAAACTACGTGATATGCATATGCCTAAAGTAGAACTTGACAAAAATGATAGTGGACTTGAATGCATTAATAAAACAGCGCAGCTTTATGATAATGTAATCGCACGCACAAAAAATAATATATTACTTGCACAATATGATGAAATTATTGATGTATTAAATAAATGTGAGGCAATTGATATTATTGCGACAGATATGAACGCAGATATTGCGCATTATGCGCAACATATTTTGATGCCAATTGGCAAACCAATTCATGTTTATGAAAATCAGGACTTACAGGTACATGCTAGTCTAAATGTTCCATCAACTCATGTTGTTATCTTGGTCACTAAAACTGGCTTTAAACGACATATTCTGGATAATGCACGTATATTATGCCGTAGAGGTATTACAACTATTGCTATTACACCAGATGATAAAGGACCAATCTCTAAATGTGTCACATATACAATCAAGGCAGAAAGCAATGAGACACTTATGAAATTACGAGATGTTATTTTCAGTATTTCTACCAAGTTTATCTTTGATTTATTCTTTACATCTTTATGTGCTATCAACTATGAGAATACATTGAATTCTGATGAATTTTACAATAAAACTGTTGGTTAAAACAAATAAAAAGGATTGAGCCATTTGACTCAATCCTTTTGCCTTACTGAATTGTATCTAAGATATCCTTCATTTTCTTTGCTAGACCTTTAGTCTTTTCTACTGATAATGAACAGATAGCGACACGAATACCAAGATTAACCTTTACAGTAAAGATATTGTTTGCCATTAAAGCTTCATGATATTTATCACGAGTTTCATTATCCATAGCAAGTGTAACGAAGAAACCTTCTTTATATGGATAATACTTTAATCCTACTTCATCGGCCTCAGTTGTGAAGATATCTCCTCTTTCTTTTAATAAATGCACATATTTTAATCTTTCCTGATCATATTCTTCACCATGGTTATCTAATACATCTACAAATGTTTCCATTGCCCCATTGTTGATATTTGACCAAGTTGCACGAGCATTCTTTTCAAATACGATCTTTACCTGATTCACTGATTCTTTCTTCTGACCTAAGATGATTGCTGCACCACATCTTAAACCATAGCTTGTCATCGATTTAGATAATGAGAATGAAACAATCACAATCACATTATCGCTGATCTTGTCAAACTGACTAAAATAAGTCTTAGCTTCTTTTTGACGGCTTGAGAAATCAATATAAGCAATATCATTTAATAATACAACAGCATGAGTCTTGCTGCATTCATTTAAGAAAGTAATCACTTCATCCCATTCTTCATGAGTTAAAGAATAACCAGTAGGGTTATGACATGGGTCATTGATAACAATCACTAACTTCTTCTGCTTCTTCATAGTTTCAAGACATGTTTTCTTGAAAGATGCAATATTGAAATGATCTCCTTCAAATAAAGAATACTTAGCCATTTCAAGATTATGCATCTGAGCCATTAATGCATAACTTCCCCATGCAATTTCAGGTAGGATGACAGTCTGACCTTCATCTAAACATTCCTGAATAGTCATAGATACAGCACCAGTTCCTCCTGGAGTTGCCACTACTTCATGTTCAAGATGGCTATTACCATCTAATACCCAATCATAAGCCTTCTGTCTAAATGTAGGGTTACCAGTAAAGCTTGCTGCATACTTTGCAAGAACCTTATTATCAAGATTCTTTAAAGAATTGAAGACACTGTCCAATGCGACAAGCTGACCTTCTTCATTATATAAAGAACCGATAGTTGCATCTACAACCTGATCAGCTCCATACTTTTCTTTCGCTTCCTTTGCTTTCGCAACAATAGTAAATACTGTATCTACTATTGGCTGCTGATTTACGCTATCTTTTACGAAATTCATACGTTATCCTCCGCTTGTTTAGTAATATAGATACTATTCTAATACGCTAATGCGTTTGAAACAAGTCAACAAAGCGATATTTCTCATTTGTTTCACAAAATCATTGTATTTTAATGTACATCATTGTACACTATGTATGGCGTTATTCTCAAACGAGAATAACAGAAAGGAGTTTGTATGAAGGATCGTTATAACCGTACAATTGATTATATGAGAATATCGATTACAGATAGATGTAATTATCATTGCGTATATTGTAATCCAGATAAATTCAAATTTCTTTCACATAATGATATTTTACGCTATGAAGAAATACTAGATGTATGCAAGGTGGCAGTAAAACTAGGTATAGTGAACTTCAAGGTGACTGGTGGAGAACCAACGGTAAGAAAAGGATATCTTTCTTTTTTAAGACAGCTCAAACAACTAGAGGGTGTGAGACAGGTAACTCTTACAACCAATGGCTTATTACTAGATGCACGTGCTATGGATGAATTAAAGGACATTGGGATTGATGGCATCAACTTCTCTATAGATACACTTGATTCAAAGAAATATGCTTCTATCTGTGGTAAAGATACACTTGATACAGTATTAAAAAATCTTCTTTATGGTGTTTCTATTGGACTCAATATAAAAATCAATACAGTCGTAGGACCACTTTTTACACAAAGTGATTTAGAAAGCTTGATTGATTTTTGTCAAGATTTACCAGTGAGCCTTCGCTTTATAGAACTCATGCCACTTGGTTCAAATAAGAGAGAAAATAGAATAGAAGAGGTACAGTCATATTTTGCATCACATTATAATATAGAAGAAATCACAGAAAGACTGGGCAATGGTCCTGCACATTATATAAGAATAAAGAATATGAAATGTGTCATTGGCTTTATTGAAGCCTTACATCATAAGTTCTGTTATGAATGTAATCGTGTGCGTTTGTCTAGTACAGGATCATTAAAATTATGCTTATTTCATAAGAATAGTATCGCATTAAAGCCTTATATAGGTAATGAAATCAAACTTGAAGAAGTGATGAGAGATGCCATTTATATGAAGCCAGAACAGCACCATTTCGAAGATGAACAAAGTGGTACTGTAATGAATCAAATAGGAGGGTAATATGGGATTTACACATTTTGATGAAGATGGAAACGCCATTATGGTGGATGTATCTGATAAAGAGATTACAAAAAGAACAGCTTATGCAAGAGGGACTATTCAAGTCAATCATGAGATTATTGAGCATATTAAAAATAATACAATAGAAAAAGGGGATGTTCTTGGCGTGGCAAGAATTGCAGGTATTATGGCCGCAAAAAAGACAAGTGATATGATTCCTCTTTGTCATATATTAATGATTACTAATGTCACTGTTGATTTTGAAATAAATGAAGAAATCAATCAGATTCATGCCTTTGCGACAGTGAAATGTAAAGGGAAGACAGGGGTGGAAATGGAAGCATTACACGCAGTAAGTGTTACATTATTAACTATTTATGATATGTGTAAGGCGATTAGTAAAGAAATGGAAATTAAAGATATTCATTTAATAAAGAAAACAGGTGGAAAGAGCGGTGAATTCAATTGGCAGGAAAAATAGAAGCAATTTGTATCAGTGAGAAGAAGGGGACTGAAAAGAAACCTATACAAGAAACTAAAATAATAGAAGATTTTGGCTTAGAACATGATGCCCATGCAGGTAAATGGCATAGACAGGTCAGTTTATTACCTTATGAAGAAAGAGAAGACTTTAAAAGACGTGGTGGAGATGTAGAAGATGGTGCTTTTGGTGAGAATCTTCTTATTTCTGGTATTGATTTTAATGAACTTGTCGTAGGAAGCCATGTTCATATTGGTGAAGTGGATTTAGAAATCACCCAGAGAGGTAAAAGCTGTCATGCTCATTGTCGTATTTATCACCAGGTAGGTGAATGTATTATGCCTCGACTTGGTATTTTCGCAAGAGTCATTCATGGCGGAGTGATTCATTGCGATGATGAGGTGACTTATACACCACCTACTGATTCACGTATGCGTGTCGCAATACTCGCTTTATCTGATAAAGGAAGTCAAGGATTAAGAGTGGATGAAAGTGGTCCTTCTATTAAGGAATATATGGAAAAAAGAGGTTATCATGTCACTTCTTTAGATATCCTTCCAGATAATCAGAAAATGATTGAACAGGCACTTATTAATTTAAGTGATCGATGTGAGAATGATTTAATCTTGACTACAGGTGGTACAGGCTTGTCACAAAGAGATGTGACACCTGAAGCCACTTTAAAAGTGGCCACACGACTTGTCCCAGGTATTTCTGAAGCCATTCGTTATGAATCTATGAAATATACAAATCGTGCCATGTTATCTAGAGGTGTAAGTGTTATTAGAAACAACACGCTCATTATTAATCTTCCTGGAAGTGTCAAGGCAGTGAAGGAGAGTTTAGATATTATTATAGATCCTCTTCATCATGGCTTAGAAATCTTAAAAGGAGATGCGCACGATTGTGCAAGAAGTGATGATTGATTATTCGCCTATATGGATCTCATTTAAATGCGCTGCTTTTTCTATCTTTATCACATTTTTTCTAGGACTCTTTGCAGCAAGATGGATGATGACACTTAAAAATAAAGTCATTCAACTCATCTTTGATGGGATTTTCACACTTCCACTTGTTTTACCACCAACAGTAATGGGTTTCTTCTTATTACTCATCTTTGGTGTCAATCAGCCGATTGGTTCATTTTTCTTAAATGTATTTGGTGTGCGTATCGCTTTTAGCTTTAGTGCCACAGTGATTGCGGCAGTCGTCATCTCTTTTCCCATCATGTATCGCTCGGCAAGAGGAGCTCTTGAACAGGTGAATACAGATTTAGTAGACGCTGCAAGAACACTTGGTATGAGTGAAACAAGTATCTTCTTCAAGGTACTCGTACCTAACGCTTTGCCAGGTATTATCAGTGGTGGTGTATTATCATTTGCGAGAGGTTTGGGAGAATTTGGTGCTACAGCGATGCTTGCAGGTAATATTGTTGGAAAAACACGTACACTGCCTTTAGCTGTTTATAGTGAAGTTGTCAGCAGTGATATGCATAGCGCATCTTTCTATGTTGTTGTTATTATCACTATATGCTTTACGGCTGTTATATTACTGAATATCTATCAGTTATGGGTCAAGAAAAAGAGAGGCTTTTAAGATGCATTTAGAAGTAGATATATATAAAAAACTAAGTGAATTTGACTTAGATGTTCATTTTAAGATTGATGAAATATGCTTAGGTGTGATGGGGCCAAGTGGTAGTGGTAAGAGTATGACACTTAAATGTATAGCTGGTATAGAAACACCTGATTCAGGAAGAATTGTATTAGACGGAAGAGTACTCTATGATTCAAATCAACATATTAACCTAACACCACAAGAAAGAAATATTGGCTATATGTTTCAGAATTATGCATTATTTCCAAATATGACAGTTTATGACAATATTGCCTCACCTCTTGTGGCCCGCAGACTTGATAAGACTACAATTCATGATTCAGTGATTCAGCTGATGAAGGAGTTGCATATAGAAGGATTAGAAAAGCGTTATCCAAGACAGTTATCAGGGGGACAGAAACAGCGTGTTGCCTTAGCTAGACTTCTTATTTATAACGCTGAGGCGATTCTTTTAGATGAACCATTCAGTGCTTTGGATGAAGATTTAAAAGGGGAACTCTTAAAAGAGATGAAGACAAGACTTGATGCTTACCATCGACCTGTTGTCTTTGTATCCCATAATAAGGATGAAATCGAAGCTTTGAGTCATGAAATGTATATTCTAAGAAAAGGAGAAATGATTCATGAAGAAATTAGTTAGTATCTTATGTGCTTTTGCGCTCATATTCGGTTTAGCTGGATGTGGTCAAGAAAAGAAGCCTGAAAAGAAAGTTACTATTACTATTGCGGCTGCAGCCAGTCTGGAAAAGACTTTTGAAGAAACACTTATTCCTCGTTTTGAAAAGAAATATCCAAATGTGAACGTAAAGGGTGTTTATGACAGCAGTGGTAAATTACAGATTCAGATTGAACAGGGATTAGATGCTGATGTATTCTTTAGTGCAGCCACTAAACAGATGGATAGCTTAGTAGATGAAAAACTTGTTGATTCTAAGAGTGTTGTAAATTTATTAGAAAATAAGCTTGTCTTAATTAAGGAAAAAGATACTAAGACTACTGTAAAAGGTATTTCAAACATCACTGATGCGAAGATGATTGCGGTAGGTGATCCTGAAGTAGTACCTGCTGGTCAGTATGCGAAAATCGCACTTACTAACGCCAATTCTTGGGATGCAATTCAGAATAAGATTTCATTAGGTGGTAATGTCACTGAAGTATTAAGCTGGGTAGAAAGCGGAAGTGCTGAAGTAGGTTTAGTTTATTCTACAGATGCAGCCAGCAGTTCTAAAGTCACAGTACTTGAAAAGGTCAACAACAACTTATTAGCTATACCAGTTATTTATCCAGTAGGACGTGTAACTAAAACTAAACATCAAGAAGAGGCCAATAACTTAATTAAGTTTTTAGAAACTAAGGAATCTAAAGAAACATTCAAGAAGAGTGGTTTTACTATTTGTAAGTAGACTAGAGGAGGGGATTCCCTCCTTTTTTGTAAGTATTGACACAACGTATAATAAGAAATAAACTTTAACTATTAGGAGGACAAATCATGAAACAAATCAAGACAGAAGATGCAGTAGGGGCAGTATTATGTCATGATATTACTGAAATTGTGAGAGGCGTAAGAAAAGGTGCACGCTTTAGAAAAGGTCATATCGTAAAAGAAGAAGATATTCCTGTATTGTTATCTTTAGGGAAAGAAAACCTCTATGTATGGGAAAATGATGAGACAATGATGCATGAAAATGAAGCAGCAGAAGTATTATGTAAGTTGTGTCAAAATGATCATATGTCTACAACTGAAATTAAAGAAGGTAAAATAGAATTAATTAGCACCATTGATGGCTTATTTAAAGTGAATAGAGAAAAGTTATTAGAAGTGAATCGTATGGGTGAAATGATGATTGCGACAAGAAATGGAAATACAGTTGTTCATTCAGGTGATCATCTAGCAGGTATGCGTATTATTCCATTAGTTATTAAAAAGGAAAAGATGGAAGAAGCATCAAAAATAACTGATACACCAATACTTGAAGTAAAGCCTTTTGTATTTAAGAAAGCAGCCATTATTACTACAGGAAGTGAAGTCTATAAGGGACGTATTAAAGATACATTTACTCCTGTTATTATTGATAAATTAAAGGAATATGATGTAGAAGTTGTATTCCATAAACTATGTCCAGATAATCCAAATATGGTCACAGGTGCTATAAAAGAAGCACTTGACATGCATGTAGATATGGTGATCTGTACTGGTGGTATGAGCGTTGATCCGGATGATAAGACGCCACTTGCAATCAAGAATACAGGGGCCAATATTATTAGTTATGGTTCACCTGTTTTACCAGGTGCGATGTTCTTATTGTCATATAAGGGAGATACACCAATTGTTGGTTTACCAGGATGTGTGATGTATGCAAAAAGAACAGTCTTTGATTTAGTTCTTCCTCGACTTGTAGCCAATGATCCAATCACTGCTGATGAACTTGCAATGCTTGGTGAAGGTGGTTTGTGTTTAAACTGTCCACAATGTACATTCCCAAATTGTGGTTTTGGAAAGGGCTGGTAGGATGACATATCATAATCCTGAGAAATTTGATTTTAGACTCAGACTCTTTAATGAAGAACCCTGTTTTGGAAAAGGTGTCTCACAGTTATTACATTTATGTGATGAATATGGCTCTTTAAGTAAGGCATGTGAGGTTATGGGAATGTCCCATTCTAAAGCATGGAAGATATTAAAAAGAGCTGAAGAAGATCTAGATATGAAGTTATTAGAACGAGTATCTGGAGGAAGTAATGGAGGAGGAAGTGTTTTAAGCGAAGAAGGAAAGACATTATTAAAGAAATATGATGAATTTCAGAAAAGAATAAAAGACTTTGCAGATGAAACATTTCAAGAACTATTTAATGAAGAAAGATAAATATTTGATTATTGCGTTTGATTCTACAAGCCATGCACTAGACTTAGAGGATAAGGCAAAAAATAAAATGCAGGGAAGGCTGATTCCTCTTCCAAGAGAAATAGAAGCAGGTTGTGGACTCTGTTTTGCCTCTTTAGAACTAGATCAAGAGAAATGGCTCGGATTCTTAAAAGATGAACATGTACAATATGCTTATATGAAAGAGGTGATTTTCTAATGAGTGAGAAGATTTACTGTCAGGGTGGAGGATGCAGCGCAAAACTTGGCGCAAAGAAGCTCTCTCGTATCCTTGAAAAGATTGATAAGTATGAAGACCCAGACTTGTTAGTAGGCTTTGATAGTCATGATGATGCATCTGTATTAAAGATTACGGAAGATAAAGGAATTGTCTCTACATTGGATTTCTTTCCTCCAATGGTAGAAGATCCTTATCTTTATGGTCAGATTGCAGCTACCAATGCATTAAGTGATGTTTATGCTATGGGAGGTATTCCTAGAACGGCTTTAAATATTGTTTGTTTCCCAGATGAAGAAGATTTAAATATATTGGGAAGAATTATTGAAGGTGGGAATAATAAGTTAAAAGAAGCCCATGTAACACTATCTGGTGGACATTCCATCAGAGATACATCTATTAAGTATGGCTTAAGCGTGACTGGTATTGTGGATGTTGATTCTATTAAGACAAATAATAATGCCCAGACGGGAGATGTACTTATTCTTACTAAGAAATTAGGTGTAGGTATGACACTCAATGCGATGCGTATGAAAGACGCGGCGCCAGAAGTATTAGATGATGTCTTTAAGAGTATGACAACACTTAATAAGTATGCTGCAGAACTACTTAAACCATATGATGTTCATGCACTGACCGATGTCACAGGTTTTGGTTTAATGGTTCATTTAAATGAGATGTTAGATCATAAAAAGAGTGCAATACTTTATGGAAACGATATTCCTTATTTTAGAGATTGTCCTTACTATGTAGATGAATTCTATTTAAGTGGGGCTGCTCAGACAAATAGAAATAGTGTAGAAAAAGAAGTTGTTTTTGAGAAGGAAAACTTCTTCTTAGAAGAAATTATGTATGATCCTCAGACAAGTGGGGGATTACTTGCGAGTGTTGCGAAAAAAGACTTAGATGACATACTTGATGCATTTAAAGAAGCAGGAAGAGAATGTTATATCATTGGAGAAGTTATTGATTTAAAAGATAAAAGTATATATGTAGGAGAATAGTTATGAGAAAATTAGATGCAAGAGGATTAGAATGTCCATTACCAGTCGTTAAAACTAAGGAATTATTAAAGGAAAGTAGTGAAGCTGTAGAAGTAGTAGTAGATAATGAAACAGCTGTAGAAAACTTAAAGAAGTTTGCGAAAGTCAAAGGTTACGATGCCATAAGTAGTAAAGTCAACGAAGATTATACTGTAGTCATCAGTTCAGGTGAACAGGTTGTAGAAGAAAAGAAGGCTGATAATATCTTAAAAGGACAGATTGTTGTAATAAGCAGTGATAGTTTAGGCAGTGATAAGGAATTAGGAAAAATATTAATGAAATCTTTCATCTTTGCGCTTACTAAGCAGGATGCCTTCCCAGAAACAATTCTTTTCTATAATGAAGGTGTAAAGATCACTACACATGTTAGTGATACAGTGAATGATTTATTATTCTTAGAATCTGAAGGTGTTGAAATTGTGAACTGTGGAACATGCTTGGATTTCTTTAAGTTAAAAGATGATTTAAAAGTGGGCAGCATTACAAATATGTATGATATTGTAGAAAGAATGGAAAAGGCTGAAAAAGTCATCAAGCCTAACTAATATGGATAATCTTGTAGTAGTAAGAGGTGGCGGTGATATTGCGACTGGCACTATTCATAAGCTTGCCCGCTGTGGGTTTCATATTCTTGTATTAGAAACAGAACGTCCAAGTGCGATTAGACGCAATGTTGCATACTCTGAAGCAGTATATGACGGTCAGAAGGAAGTAGAAGGTATTGAATGTGTATTGATTCATTCACTTAATGAATTAGAATCTGTTTTTAAACACAATAAAATTGCGATGATGGTAGATCCTCAAGGGACTTTTATTGATATCTTAAAGCCAGAAATAGTGATTGATGCGATACTTGCAAAAAAGAATATGGGTACTTCAAGAAATATGGCGCCTATCACGATAGGTTTAGGTCCTGGATTTAATGCAGGAAAAGATGTGGATATCGTAATTGAAACAATGCGAGGACATCGCTTAGGCCACTTGATTGAAGAAGGACCAGCAATGAAAAATACAGGTATTCCTGGACTTATTAAAGGATACGGGAAAGAACGTGTTATTCATGCAGAAGTAGAAGGTACAGTTCATCAGATAAAGAAGATTACGGATACAGTTGAAAAAGGAGACGTGCTTGCTTATATAGAAAACAAGGAAGGACAGCATCCTGTATATGCTTCTATGTCAGGGTTACTTAGAGGTTTGATTCGAGAAGGTTATTATGTCACAAAGGGCTTTAAGATGGCAGATATTGATCCTCGTTTAGATGAATATGAGAACTGCTTCACTATTTCAGATAAAGCAAGATGTATTGCAGGTGGTGTATTAGAAGCCATCTTCTATTTAAGAGGTCAGCATGATTTATCTTGATCAAGGGGCAACAAGTTTTCCTAAACTGCCCTCTGTTAAACAGGCAGTAATGGATGCACTTGACCACCATATGAATGCTCAAAGAAGTACAGGCGCTTTTAAGACAGATCGTCTTTTATATTCAACTCGTAAACTTGTTGCACAGTATTTTAATCTGCCTTCTTTTGACCATGTGATTTTTAATAGTGGTAATACAGAAAGTTTGAATACATGTCTAAAAGGAATCTTATCAAAAGATGATCATGTCATTACGACTTATGCAGAACATAATTCTGTCTTAAGACCACTTCGTCAAATAGGAGTTGATTTAACTGTTACAGCACCTTATAAGGAAGATATTCTTGAAGAAATAAGAGAAGACACAAAGATGATTGTAATGACGCATAGTTCTAATGTGACAGGAGAACTCTATGATATAGATGCCATTGGTCAAATAGCCTATGAAAATCATATCTTATTTGTGGTTGATAGTGCACAAAGTGCAGGTCATATATCTATTGACATGCAGAAATCTCATATTGATTTGCTTACTTTTAGTGGTCATAAGGGATTACTAGGAATGAGTGGGGTAGGAGGAATCTGTGTCAATACTGATACATTGATTCAGCCACTTAAGACAGGCGGGACAGGCATTGATTCCTTTAATAAAAAACAGCCTGATAGTTATCCAGAACACTTAGAAGCAGGTACTTTGAATATACCTGGCATTGCCTCTTTAAATGCAGGTATGACTTATTTATTAGAACATCAAAAAGAAATAGAAGAAAAAGAAAAACAGCTTTTTGATACTTTATATAAAGGTATGAAACGTATTAACGGAATCACATTCTATTGTGATTATGATACCTGTAGCCATACACCTATCATTGCCTTTAATCTTGAAGATTATGATTCATCTAAGATCAGTGATGTTTTAAGTTATAAATATGATATCATTACACGCTGTGGTGCCCATTGTGCACCACTGATGCATACACATCTTAATACAGTAGAAAGAGGTATTGTACGCTTCAGCTTATCATTTATGAATAGTATGGAAGAAGTCAATACTGTTATTGATGTCTTAAAGGAGATGAGTGAGGAATGATCATTAGTATTATTGGGTCAGGTGGAAAAACAACACGTATGAAGGAACTACTTTTTAAGTATAAGGAAGAAGGGAAAACAGTTCTTATGACGACTTCTACACATATGCGTATAGAAGAAGATACTTTAGTTGATCCTACTTATGAAGAAATTCATGAAGAAATAAAAAACAAAGGCTATGCCTTTGCAGGAAACCGTTTTGATGAAAAGAAAATCAAGGCACTTGATCATGATTTACTCAATCAGCTAAAAAAAGAAGTGGATGTTGTATTGATTGAAGCGGATGGCTCTAGAGGTATGCCTCTAAAGGTGCCTGCAGACTATGAACCTGTCATAGACGAGGATACAGATCAAATCATTTTGATTACATCTATGAAAGGCTTAGGAAAACGTGTGAAAGATGTGGTTCATCGTTATGAATTATTACATCTTGATCCAGAGAAAATAGTAGATGGTGCACTTATACAGCAGCTCGTGAGATATTATTTAAAAAGATATCCTGATGCAGTGATAGAAGTAAAACAGCCGGAAGGGCTTTACCAAAGAGCGTTAGCTTCTTTAATAGAACACAACGTAGATGTGACATGTATACAAAAAGAGTGGTTCATGCCCCAGCCAAAATTAGTATTACTAGGTGCAGGACATGTCTCACAATATGTAGAAAAAACAGCACATCTATTAGATTTCTATACAACAGTCATTGACAATCGTGAGGAATTTGCAAATAAAAATATCTTTACAGAAGCCCAGGAAGTGCATTGTGTTAATTATGAGGAAGCAGAACAGTATTTTCCAAAAGAAGAGAATACATGTTATGTTATTGTGACAAGAGGACATAAGGACGATAAGCTCTGTCTTAAAAAGGTACTTAATCAAAAAGCTCTTTATGTTGGAATGATTGGAAGCAAAGGCAAAGTGAAAAAGACTATGGATGCTTTAATGGAAGAAGGTTATGACGAATCTTTATTAAAACAAGTTCATGCACCTATTGGTCTTGCAATCAATTCACAAACACCTGCAGAAATTGCGATAAGTATTATGGCTGAAATTATACAGATTAAAAATACGCATCAATACTCTACAATGACAAGTGATCTCTATCATACCAAAGAGAAAGGCACTCTTTGTATCATTACATCTAAAGAAGGATCTGCACCTCGAGGAATAGGTAGTATGATGCTTGTTACAGATGAAAAAATCATTAAAACAATTGGTGGTGGACGTGTCGAATACCAGGCAATACTTGATGCAAGAAATGAAGAAGGCATTCGTTTTCATCACTATGAATTAAGCAATAAAGAAGGCGCAAAGCTTGGTATGATCTGTGGTGGTCGTAACGATGTGTTATTTATTCCATTAAAGTAGAAAGCGCACAGGGTTGATCAGTTTGTATCACAATACTATTTGATAAAATATCATCATAAAGTAATATACGATTGTTAGAAAACATATAACGTTGAACACGTGACTTATCAAAATCTACAATCAGTTGATCAATAAAAGAAGGATGAAGTTTATTTTCTATAGAATGACATATTTTTAGAAAAATAGAACCTTTAATTTTTAAGGGGGGTCAATAGAAAACTCGCTTTAAATATTTGGGGGTTTG